>JANMGZ010000368.1:0-7334 GCA_031374905.1 Dolichospermum sp. OTE_70_metabat_362_sub | reverse complement strand
GGAAAACTGGCAATTTCTAATACAGAAACAGGGAGATCACACTTGGCGCACTTTGGATTCGCCAAATTTAAAGATTTGGGCGGGTAATTACAGAGTTTTGGCTCGTTCTTATCTGAATAATACGGCTGTAGATGTGCGGGTAACTCATCTATCAATTGATGAAGTTCCACCTAAACGGAGAATTCTTAAGCGATCGCGCCGGACTAATAGCGAAGGATTGATGGCAGTAATTCCCTTTACCCACTTTAAACCAGGGATTTGGGAGTTAAGATGCTCTGGCGATGTTATGTCAGATATGCTGGGTAAATCCTGGCAACGGACGCTCATCATTCAAGTATCACCCCCAGAACCCAGCCCAACGCTACCAACTCAACTGGTTGACAAATCTGACATTGCTTCAGATGCGGATACTGAAGTAAGTATAGTGATGAATCATGGTACTTCGGTTTGGTTTAAAGGGGAAACAACAGAGCAGATTTTACAAAACTTATTAGACTTAGCTTTACCCAAGGATGAACCCTTACTAGATGAGGAAACCATTGAGAATGCTCCTAGCTTACCGCCATCTTTACCACTAAATCTGACTTTAGATCAAGATACTTATGTTGCTCGTTGGGGGGATAATTTTATCATTCATGGTGATGTGGAAGTGAATGAAATAGAGAATCTGGAAGATGAAAGATTTTCTCCAAATAGCCTGTGTCAACTAAGACTGGAAATTTCACTGCGATCGCCTTTAGAGTCAAAAATTCTTAATCAAATCAAGCAGCAATTAACAAATCAAGTCTTACCTTTCAACTTTAGTACATTGATTGATATTCCCCATAAGTGCGAATCTAAGTTACTTTTGGCAGATATTAATTTATATGGTGCATTATCTGATGTTGGTGAAGTCATACTTTTAGCCAATCATACCTTCACAATTACAGCCGATGTTACTGATTTACTAGCACTGCAAACTTCTCAATTTAATTCCGGTGACTTTTTATTAGAAAATAACCCACCAGTTAAGCCAAAACCTGCTGTAAATATTCGGTTAGAACTTTTCAATTTGGCTAAAACTCCTAAATTAGCCCAGTTTCACATTTTAAAGCCATCTCCAAACCATCCTTTACCACCGCAAATTAAACCCCTGGTATCCTGGAAAGCTTTTTCACCACAATTGCCAAATTTACCTGAAAATCCTACACCAGAAATTATTATTGATTCGGAAAAAAATTCCCTCACAAAAACTCTGACTATTCACCCCATTGATTTGCAAAAGTTGGTAATTAAACCAGTGAATACTACTTTTCCGTACTTAAAACGGTTAAAAGTTAAGCCAGCTAAAGAGGAAACAGTTAATAAGAAATTAGATGTTGAAGAATTACCTACTGGGAAACAATCCCCAAAGTTACCAACGGTAGTAACTTTATCCGCAAAAATAGGAGAATTATCAACAGATAATATTCCACAGACTGATGAGTCTATGACAGATGACACATCCTATGCAGAATTAATAGCAGAGATTGTGGGAGGGGTGATCAAGAGTGAAGAATTAGATGGAGTGGATAATCAAGAAAATTCCTTAATTCTTAATGCTGAAGAAAATGCTGAAGAATTGGATGGAGTGAATAATCAAGAAAATTCCTTAATTCCTAATGCTAAAGCCTTAAATATGCTTGATAAGCAGGACAATTCCTCTATTTTGCAACAATGGATGGAAAGTCAAGGATATTTATTAGTTGAAGCAGTTTCTGAAAAATCCGCCGATAACGAACCTGTAGATGGGGAATTGCTGTTAAATGAGGAAATAGCAGCCCAGGAAGATCCTGTTGCTGACAATATTTCTTTAGAACTTAATGAAGCGGAAATCATCACTTTCAACAGTTCAATACCAACTCAGCCTTTATGGTTGTCTGAAGAAATAGTTATAGATGATGTTGTTATTCAATTAGATGCGGATAGCTTGAGTGGTGAAGCTAGAGAAGATAATAATTATTTCCCTCTACCGGAGGATGAAACTACGTCAAATTTCTCTCCTGTGATCATGGATTCTTTACCAACTCCCCAATTATATTTACCGGAGGGTGAACTTGTCGCTGGTACGTCTGTAATGGTGCGTGTAGAATTGTCTAAAATACCATCTTTGGTAGCAGTTAAGTTATGGGTGGAAGATTACCAAACTCGCAGTTTACTAGATGGACCCCACATACTCCCAGATTTGCGCTCTAATGCTTGGGGAGGAGGCGAAACAGCAATCTCTTTACAAATTCCTTTTGGTTGCTTAGAAATTCGTTTAGCAGCGATCGCTCTCAATCAGACTACTCAGCAGGAAAGTAATAAATTTACTGTCATCAAAACAGTCATTCCTCCTAATTTACCAACGATAGAACTGGATGAAATGCTCGGAATGTAAAAAGCTGTGTTAAAAATCTTGATAATTTAGCAAATTAGTGAGGATTTTGCAGTAAGCTCAATTTGAATTGTAGTAAAACCTTACAGGACTTTATCATGATGTCAGGTTCATTTTTGCCTACTATTATCGCTTATTCCTCCTTTTTGCCTTCTATTTTCGTTCCCCTAACTGGTTTAGTTTTACCAGCAGTGATTTTCGCGTTTTTATTTTCATATATTGAAAGCGAAAATATTGGTTAATTAGGGTATGAGTAATTGGTTACTTAATTTTGTCACCAATTACTTGTTTAAAAACGAACAAAACCGCCTATCTCAATGAGGTAGGCGGTTTTTATGGCGATTTTTGCAGAAGGACTTCAGAAATAATCATCAAGCAAAAATCTAGTCTTTTGTATTTCTAATTGCTATCTTCTTCACGTAACATTACATTGAAGAACCAATTCCTGCGTAAGATCCATAAAAGAAAATACCTACAACAGTAATTACACCTAAACCTGCAATCGTAGCGACGACCCACAGGGGAATTCTTCCACTTCCAGACACAGTTTTTTCCTCACTTACAAAAATTGTCAGTTGTCAGTTGTCAGTTGTCAGTTGTTAGTTGTTAGTTGTCAATTGTCAATTGTCAATTTTTACCTAACTAGCAACTGACATTGAAAAGACCAGTTAGTTAAAGAAGTAACTGGAAAAGAGAATTCCCAAAACGAAGACTAATAGTAGTCCCAGGTAAAGAGAGGTACGGTTTAATTCAACCGGTTGTTGATTAGGATTAGGCGTTCTTTCCATGATTAACTCCTAGCGTTGAATAAACTGCATTGAGGCGATCGCGCCCAAAAAGAAGACAGTAGGGACAGCTAAGGTATGTACCGCTATCCATCTGACTGTAAAAATAGGATAGGTAACTGGTTGATTGATGTTATTACCGCTACTCATGATCTCAAATTATTTTCCAATAAAGGTTTCTACTTGTTTTTTCGCTTCAAAACGATTGCTGACAATTGGCACTTGTTGACGGACTTGAGTAAAATACTCGTTGGGACGAGGTGTGCCAAACGCATCATAAGCCAGTCCAGTGCTGACAAATAACCAACCTGCAACGAATAATGCCGGAATGGTGATGCTGTGAATTACCCAGTAACGAATACTGGTAACAATGTCAGAAAACGGACGTTCTCCAGTGGTACCTGCCATTTATTTCACTCCCTTATCAAAAACTATTATTGAGTTTATTATCCTACAAAGTTTAGACAGAGTTACAACTTACAACTTTCTTCTGGTGAATACATCCATAGTTGAGTGTAATTACGCCGCTGGGGCTGCTGTTGTCTCTGTTTTGGGGTTATATTTGAGCAAAACGCCGCGATCGCCAATTATGAAACCTTGATCGGGGCTAAAAAATACAATTTTGTAAAGATTAGCGGCCACTGTTTCGACATCACGGTCTTTTTCCCAAGTTTTACCACCATCTGTGCTGCGGAGTAAATTACCGCTACCACCACCGACCCAAATTTCATCAGGTGTGCGATAAGCTAAATCGAGTAAACCCCAACTCGTGGATAACTCTGGATATTCTCCCTCTAACCACTCTTCAGGTTTAGTAGGATCACTAAACTGAACTTGGCCACCTCGTGCTAATAACCACATTTGCCCATTGTTAGTAAAACCCATATTTTCTAAACGGCGGGAACTATTGCGGTTATGGGGTTGCCAAGCATTTTGTCCAGGTTCCCAAGTAGAATAAAAACTACCTTTGGCAGAAACAGCGATATACTTGCCATCAGGCGATCGCTCCAAGTTTCGCACCACCCCAACGGCTGCTTCCAAATTAGCTTTCCAGTTTTGACCACCATCTGTAGTTTGATAAATTGCGCCTACATCGGTAGCCATTTCCGCCGTATTCTGAGCTATGGCTGTAATTGCAATTGGGTTACCAGGTAACTTTTCGCTTAAAGCAATCCGTGACCAAGACTTACCCTCATCAGTAGTATGGAGTAGTAGAGAAGGTTCTCCGGCAATCCAACCTTCCTGACCAGAAAAACTCACAGAGTTAAAACGATATCTGGGATCATCCAACTCTAATTTTAGCGGTTGCCAAGTCTCACCACCATCATTAGTTTCCAAAAGAGTGGCATTACCACCCACTAAATAACCATGTTGGGAGTTACCAGCAAAGCCAATATCTAGTAACTTCCCGTCTGTGGGAACATTAATTACCTGCCAAGGGTTGTTGCTGACAGAAGGAAGACTACTACAACCTATACAGGCGATGACTACTATTAACGCGGCTACAAAACGTTGCCACTTCTTTAAAATTGATTGCATCAGTATTACTGAGGGTTTCCAGTTCAGGTTTAATGAGATTTTCGCCGAATTGCGGTAAATAAAGATAGCGGTTTTTACTGTAGTCCGTAAAGACTAATAAAAAACAAGAAGCCAAGGGCTAAAGCCCCAAAAATCAAAATGTTCTTTTGGGTTGGTGTTAAAGTATTCACACCCAAACCGTAACCTAAGTTTTCCTTGAAACCAGAGGCAGTACCCGCAGGTCCTATATTCGCAAAAACAGTTTTCTTAGCTACACAAACTGGACAACGCCAATTTGTAGGTAGTTCGGCAAAAAGTGTTCCTGCGGGGACATCACTCTTATCGTCTCCCTTTTCAGGTTCATAAACGTAACCGCAAGAGCGACACTCATAGCGGTCTAACACTGGAGTTTCTACAGCTTGTTCAGCTTGTTCACTCATAGTTCTTAGTCTCGCTTCAGGGGAATTATTAAATATACGTTACAAATTATGACATAATTGCTGAACTTTTCTATCAATGATCAAAAGGATTCAAATACACTGATCTCTTGTGTTGCCCAGATTTCAGAAAGCCCTAAAAGATATAATGTAAAAGAACATTATCCATATATTTTCAGTGAACATTTGTCAGTAAACACATATCAAGCTATAAATCTGATAACTGATAACTGATTCCCTTACACCATTAGCGGTAGAAAAACATTGTGTTTGCTCTTAGCGGTTACGAGTACCTTCTAGGCTTTTTTCTTCTGTGTAGCCTAGTTCCAGTCCTAGCATTGTCAGCCTCAAAAATTCTTAGACCCACTGGTAACAGTCTAGAAAGACGCACTACCTACGAATGTGGACTAGAACCCATTGGCGGCGCGTGGATTCAGTTCAACATTCGTTACTATATGTTTGCTCTGGTCTTCGTTGTTTTTGACGTAGAAACAGTATTTTTGTATCCTTGGGCAGTTGCATTTAACCGTTTGGGTTTATTGGCATTTATTGAAGCCCTAGTCTTTATTTCGATTCTTATCATCGCCTTAGTTTACGCATGGCGCAAAGGAGCTTTGGAATGGTCGTAAATTCTAATATCATCACCCAAGAAACAGAACAAATCATCAACCCGATTCAACGGCCGACAGTTACCCATGAACTGTCAGAAAACGTGATTTTAACCACCGTTGATGACCTTTACAACTGGGCGCGGCTTTCTAGTTTGTGGCCGCTGCTATTTGGGACAGCTTGCTGCTTCATTGAATTTGCGGCTTTAATCGGCTCTCGGTTTGACTTTGACCGTTTTGGGTTAATTCCTCGTTGTAGCCCCCGCCAAGCTGATTTAATCATCACTGCTGGGACAATTACTATGAAGATGGCTCCCCAATTGGTGCGTCTTTATGAACAAATGCCCGAACCCAAATATGTGATTGCTATGGGTGCTTGTACAATCACTGGGGGGATGTTTAGCGTTGACTCCCCCACAGCAGTGCGCGGTGTTGATAAACTCATTCCTGTAGATGTATATTTGCCTGGTTGTCCTCCCCGTCCAGAAGCGATTATTGACGCAATTATTAAACTGCGGAAAAAAATCGCCAACGAGTCTATGCAGGAACGGGATAACTTCAAGCAAATTCACCGCTACTATAGTACAACTCATAATATGAAGCCAGTTCCCGAAATCCTAACTGGTAAGTATATGCAGTCAGATACCCGATTTAATCCTCCCAAAGAATTGACAGAAGCAATTGGTATGGCTGTACCCCCAGGATTGTTGACAGCAAAGACACAGAAGGAGGAACAAGCACGTGGCTGAAGAAGAATCGAAACCAGTTCCCGTTGCGGAAGCACCTTTAGTTCAACCCGGTAAAGTTTCCCAATGGTTAGCTGAAAATGGCTTTTTCCATGAGTTCTTAGAACTTGATGCTAACGGAGTAGAGATAATTAAAGTCCCCGCAAGTTTTCTACTTCCCATTTCTACGGCTTTGTATGCTTATGGGTTTAATTATCTCCAGTTTCAGGGAGGGATTGATTTAGGTGCAGGAGAAGAGTTGGTAAGTGTTTATCATTTACTTAAAGTTAGTGATAATGCTGACCGTCCTGAAGAAATTAGGGTAAAAGTGTTTTTACCCAGAGAAAATCCTTCTGTGCCTTCAGTTTACTGGATTTGGAAAACAGCAGACTGGCAAGAACGGGAAAGCTATGATATGTATGGCATCATCTATGAAGGTCATCCTAACTTAAAGCGGATTTTGATGCCAGAAGATTGGGTAGGTTGGCCTTTACGTAAAGATTACATCTCACCTGATTTCTACGAGTTACAAAATGCTTATTAAGTCGTGAGAATTAACCCCTTTCCAGTAATGGAGAGGGGTTTAATCTATCAGATTATATTCCCAGCCATGATTATTCTGAAGAATGTGATAAAATTCAACATAATTAGTTAAAAAACTATGAAAGCCTTAGAAGTTACAGGAAAAATTCAACAAGGACAATTAACCTTAGATTATCCTTTAGAGATTGATAATTTTCAGGTAGTCAAGATAATTATTCTTTTACTAGAAGAAGGTGATCATGATTCTGATGATACTCCAATTGAGGAAATCCAAGAAAGTTTAACTAGAGCTTTTGAAGAATTAAAATCAGGTAAAACTAGAC
>JANMGZ010000337.1:0-5022 GCA_031374905.1 Dolichospermum sp. OTE_70_metabat_362_sub | reverse complement strand
TGCAGGATTGTTTAGTAAAAGTAGCTAATGTCACTTTTAGAGTGAATTGCTCGCTTTTTTTTAATTGCCATACCTGGCAGTTCCACATATCCCTTTTGATTGACTAAATCTGTCACTTAGATCGGTCTTTTTCAAAAAGTTTCGTGATGCGAATATAAGTAGATGACACTTGACAGATTTAACTGTAAATACTGTTCTGATTGTAGCCTGTTTCACAGAAATTGCCCTGTTTTTGTGCATTATTTATGAACTCATTTACTAAGACTAAGCCACCTTTATCAAAAAGACATTAAAAATGGCGGTGATACCATTAAATCTTGTCGAAAACTTTTTGGTTGGGCAGTGGCATTCTTATTAAATTAAGAGGTAGGCACACTTGCTGCTTTATAAAACTTATCCAAATTGTTCCCAACTGAACAACTAGCGTTTATGTCCTGCTTTAACTCAACCCGACGGCGGGTAATTGTTTACAGAAATTAGTTCTGGTTAAACTAATTGTACATATTTACTATTAGCTAGTGATTGGTGTTTGTTTCCAGGCACTAACCCTTGTATATGCTATACCAAGAACCTGAACTAAGGAGTTAAAGTTATGGCATATTTTATTGGGACCAGAGATGAATGAAGATTTCACTCGATTCAGCCTTACTCACACATTAGCGCAGAGTTGAGATTTCTACCCTGTGCAAGTTGACAAACTGTTCCTCTTGTATACAACGATATTTTAATCAGGTGATAAATAATATTGTTGCTAAAGTTGTCCAATGATGTATTTGAGTAAATCAACGTATGCTGATCGTGCTTTTAAATACTTTGGATTTTAAAAAGGTGGCTGTCATCTGGTGAGGAAAAGTTTTGTTTATGCTTACTAATCTTTGCTTGTAGATAATATCTAGTTGCGCTTTATAAGCATAGCAAATGCTTTCCCTCTTTGTGGAGAAAATTTCTGATTTTCAGGAAAAAAGTTATGGAAAGAGGAAACAGGGGATGTGGAGAAGTAATGACCAATTACTAATTACCAATTACCAATCCCCCAATTACCCATGACTTTAGATATCTAAATCTGTCATATTCAGTTTAGAACCATAGGTTTCAATAAATTCCCGGCGGGGTGCGACGCGATCGCCCATTAAGATAGTAAAAATCCGATCAGCTTCGGCTGCGTCTTCAATTTCCACTCGTTTGAGGGTACGAGTTTCAGGATTCATGGTGGTTGTCCACAGTTGTGCGGGCATCATTTCCCCCAAACCTTTAAAACGCTGAATGGTATAGTTAGCATTGCTGGGAAGAGTACCTAGATGCTGTTGCAATTCCCGTTCGCTATAACAATACTGGTAATTTTTGCCCCGTTCTACTTTGTAAAGTGGAGGACAAGCAATATAAATGAAACCTTGTTCAATTAATGCTCGTTGATAACGATAGAAGAAAGTTAATAACAACGTGCGGATGTGCGCTCCATCTACGTCAGCATCAGTCATTAATACTATATGATGATACCGTAATTGCCCGGCGTTAAATTCTTCGCCTTTGACACCTAAACCGAGGGCTGTAATTAACGATTGAATTTCGTTATTTTTATAGATTTTAGAGTCGTCGGTCTTTTCAATGTTAAGGATTTTACCACGTAAAGGGAGAATTGCTTGAGTTCGGCGATCGCGTCCTTGCTTTGCACTCCCCCCCGCGGAATCCCCTTCTACGATGTATATTTCAGACTCAGCAGGGTCACGAGAACTACAATCTGCTAATTTACCAGGTAAAGGCGAAGATTCTAATACTGATTTGCGACGGACTAATTCCCGCGCATGACGGGCAGCTTCAGCAGCTTTAAACGCTTGAATAGCTTTATCTAAAATAGCATCAGCGATCGCGGGATGAAAGTCTAGATATTCAGTCAGAACTTCACCGACAAAAGAATCAACAATCCCGCGAACTTCTGTATTTCCCAGTTTAGTTTTAGTTTGTCCTTCAAATTCAGGATCAGGGACTTTAACCGAAATTACAGCGGTTAAACCTTCGCGGACGTGTTCACCACTAAGATTAGATTCACCTTCTTTAATTTTATTCCGTTTACGAGCCGTTGCATTTAATGTCCGAGTTAAAACTGCTTTTAAACCTTCTAGGTGCGTACCACCATCAATAGTCCGAATATTATTAGCAAAACCCAGGACATTATCTGTGTAAGCATCAGTACACCACTGTAAAGAAACTTCTACCTGGACGTTGTTGCGTTCCCCCTGCACATAGATAATTTCTTCATGGAGTGGTTGCTTTTCACGATTCATATAGGCGATATATTCTTTAATACCGCCCTTGTATTCGTAAGTTTCTATTTTTGGTGTGTCGCTTTTGAGGATTTCTAAACGATGATCCGTAAAAATAATTCTGACACCTGCATTCAGATACGCCAACTCACGTAAACGCCCTGATAAAGTAATGTAATCAAATTCTATGCTGGTGGTAAAAATTTGTGTATCTGGCTTAAAGGTAATAGATGTACCCGTTCTATCTTCTTTGTAAGGCTTTGCTACCAATTCCGTAACGGCGAAACTCCGTTCATATCGTTGGGTATGTACCTTATGATCACGCCAAACCGTAACTTCCACAAACTCAGACAGGGCGTTAACAACCGAAATTCCCACGCCGTGTAAACCACCGGAAACTTTGTAGCCACCACCACCAAACTTACCACCAGCGTGGAGAACAGTTAACACTGTTTCTAAAGCTGATTTTCCGGTTTTTGGGTGAATATCTACGGGAATACCCCGACCATCATCTGTTACTGTCACAGAACCATCAGCATTGATATCTACTTCAACATGGGTACAGTGACCCGCCAAAGCTTCATCAACAGAGTTGTCCACTACCTCGTAAACTAAATGGTGGAGTCCTCGCGGACCTGTAGTACCGATGTACATCCCTGGTCGTTTGCGGACGGCTTCCAGACCTTCCAGAACTTGAATCTGATCGGCGCTGTAACTGCTCGTCATGAAAATTCTCCTGATGCTTGGGGTTAATATCGCCAAAAGGCGAAAAAAGTCAAATCACCCCGACATTATAGCACAAAAGCCTTGTTGACATCTGTAGCGCAATTTAATGAGAAGTTTGTATAGGGGTTATAACCCTAGTGGGAATTGGGGAGAAAATCCCCTATTTTTCGTTCTGCTTCCCAATGACGACTGACAACGAACAACTGACTAATAACTAATGACTAAATTAATTGTAATTTGTGGGGCGACGGCAACGGGTAAATCCGGTTTAGCTTTGAGTTTAGCCCAAAGATTGGATACTATAATTCTGAGTGCTGATTCCCGTCAAGTATATCGTGATTTTGATATTGGGACGGCTAAACCAAATGTAGCTGAACAAAAATTAGTTCCCCATTATTTAATAGATATCTGCGAACCAACTCAGATCATAACATTAGCAGATTATCAGGAACAAGCACAAGCTTTAATCGCTAGTTTGGAAGTTAAGCCATTGTTGTTAGTAGGTGGGACTGGCTTATATATCCGTTCAATTGTCCAAGGGATGAAGATTCCTAGAGTATCACCGCAACCAGAATTGCGATCGCAATTAGAATCTTTAGGTCAACATCAACTCTACCCTATATTACAACAAGTTGATCCTCTTGCTGCCCAAAAAATTCATGCTAACGATTTGGTGCGGACTTTAAGAGCTTTAGAAGTTTATTATGTCACGGGTTCTCCTATTTCTGAACAACAAGGAGAAAATCCCCCTAATTATCCAATTTTACAAATTTGTTTAAATAGTAATGCAGAACATCTAGATGTAAGAATTCGCAAACGAACTGAGCAAATGATAGCAGATGGTTTAGTTGGTGAAGTTGAATATCTCTGTCAAAAATATGGTACTGATTTATCTTTATTAAATACTTTGGGATATCAAGAAATTAAGCAATATCTGGCTGGAGAAATTAACTTAGAAGAGGCTATAGATTTAATTGCCTTACATACAAGACAATTCGCAAAGCGTCAACGGACTTGGTTTAGAAAATCTCCTAATATTGAATATATTGATATGGATAATCCCGATTTATTAGAAAGTATTTGGCAGCGAATCAATGAGTTTATTTGAATTCTGATTTAAAGGATCTTTTATTATCTAAATCAGTATTCACAGGATGTTTTTTGATCAAAATTATGATTCTTGTCCAATGCCTGAATCTTAATTAGGTCATTTATTAAGGTGATTTTATATACGCTACATAATAAATTTTTTCAGTTTACTTACTTAGGTATACTATCAGTATTTCGAGGATTTAGAGTATTTTTAGTTCAAAAATATAGTATTTTCCACGTTATAAATTGGATATTAACGATGCCATGATAGGTGTACCAAAATATAATCAAGCTGAGTATAACTTAGCTAAATAAATACTTTTGCCGATGACTATTATCATAAAACTTCAGTGGTTGATTGTATCAATAGAACATTCTGCCCTAAATTTTCCAGTCAAAATCATAACTAGAAAATATTCACTTTAATTATTGGTCAGGGAAGCAGCCATGTCTCGAAAACGTCAGCAATTTAAAAAGAATACCAGTGCATATACGAAATTTGTCCGGCAGTTGTTAGCAAACACAAAAAAACAACTTATTTGGTTATTGCGAACTGTTTTTAGGACTCAGACACAACAGTCAGGCGCAAACGCAGGTTTCGTATTGCCTACAGTGGTAATGGTATCTGTAGTAGTAGTCTTATTAACGACTGCTATTATGTTCCGCTCCTTTGATAGGGCGCAAACTGCTAGTAATGTCCGCGTCAATCAAATAGCCATGAATTCTGCTGCTCCGGCAATTGACAGAGCCAGAGCCAAATTAAAGAAACTATTTAACGATAACCGACTATCACTAGCCACACCCACTGAATCAGGGTTAGATGGGGTTTTAGTCACATATAAAGATGAATACACCTTTGGTGATGAAATTAATCTGAGAATCAACTGCATTGATCCTAATATTAGTAGCGGTCTAAATAGCGGGGTCTGCCTTGATGCTGATG
>JANMGZ010000330.1:0-2952 GCA_031374905.1 Dolichospermum sp. OTE_70_metabat_362_sub | reverse complement strand
TATGCAGCAAGCTGATACTGGAAGTAAGATGATTCACGTGGGGAAAAACACCCGCAGTACAATTATTTCTAAAGGTATTTCTGCTGGTAAATCTAGTAATAGTTACCGGGGTTTGGTGAAGATTAATCCCACTGCTAAGGGTGCGCGAAATTATTCTCAATGTGACTCGATGTTAATTGGGGATAATGCTCAAGCTAATACTTTTCCTTATATTCAAGTTCAGAATAATACGGGAAAGGTTGAACATGAAGCTTCTACTTCTAAAATTGGTGAAGATCAATTGTTCTTTTTTGCTCAACGGGGTATTTCTTCGGAAGATGCTATTTCGATGATGATTAGCGGTTTCTGTAAGGATGTTTTTAATCAGCTTCCTATGGAGTTTGCTGTTGAGGCTGATAAGTTGTTGAGTTTGAAGTTGGAAGGTAGTGTGGGTTAAGATTAAGCTCACGCAGAGACGCAGAGACGCAGAGACACGGAGAAAGAGAGGAAGAGAAGATGATTGTTGAGAATAGTGATTTGATTTTGTCGGTTAAGGATTTGACGGCTGATGTTGATGGAACTCCAATTTTAAAGGGGTTGAATTTGCAGGTTTGCGCTGGGGAAGTTCACGCAATTATGGGACCAAATGGTTCTGGGAAGAGTACGTTTTCTAAGGTTTTGGCGGGACATCCAGCTTATACTGTTACTGGTGGTGAGGTGGTTTTTCAAGGAAAAAATCTTTTGGAAATGGAAGCCGCAGACAGAGCTAGAGGTGGTGTGTTTTTAGCTTTCCAATATCCTCTAGAAATTCCTGGTGTGAGTAATTTAGATTTTTTGCGGGTGGCTTATAATTCTCGTCAGAAAGCTAGAGGGTTGGAGGAAGTTGACGCTTTCGATTTTGATGATTTGGTTGAGGAAAAGTTAGAAGTTGTAAAAATGAATTCTTCTTTTCTGAATCGCAGTGTGAATGAGGGTTTTTCTGGTGGTGAAAAGAAGCGGAATGAAATTCTGCAAATGGCGATTTTAGAACCAAAGTTGGCGATTTTAGATGAAACTGATTCTGGTTTAGATATTGACGCTCTGAAAATTGTTGCTAATGGGGTTAATCAATTAACCAATGCTGAAAATGCCACAATTATGATTACTCACTATCAGCGTCTTCTTGATTATATTGTTCCTGATTTTGTTCACGTTATGGCGCAGGGACAAATTATCAGAAGTGGTGGTAAGGAGTTAGCACTTGAGTTAGAATCTCGCGGTTATGATTGGGTTCTCGAAGAAGCTTTAGGGGTAGGTGTGTAATGTCTATTCCAGTTTCTCTTACTTCTATTCCTGATTCTCTCTTAGATAGAGATGCTTTTTTAAGTGGTTTGTTAAGTCTGGTAACTACCACAAAATCAGATAGTTGGTTACAGGATTTACGCGACGGTGCTGCTAATTGGGTTCGTCATTCTGTTATTCCCAATACTCGTGAGGAAGAATGGCGTTTTACTGATTTATCACCTTTGAAACAGGTAGATTTTAATAATGTAGGGACAATTCATGAATTGTCCCTAGAAGATGATTTTGTTTTACCTGAAGTTTCTGTGCGGTTAGTATTTGTCAATGGTGTTTATTCACCTGATTTATCTAATACTGAAAATTTACCTTCTGGGTTAATTGTTGGTAATTTAGATGTTTTAACTGCTGAAGTTGTACAGGAATATTTAGCTCAAGCTGAAGGTTCTAGGGAAGTTTTTACTGCTTTAAATACTGCGGCTTTAAATGATGTCGCTGTGGTATGGGTTAGTAAAAATGTGGTGGTAGAAACTCCCATTCATTTATTATTTGTTTCTGTGTCTGGTGAGTCGGCGACTATTTCCCAACCTCGTGTTTTAGTAGTGGCTGAAAGTAATTCTCAAGTCACTTTAATTGAAGAGTATATTTCATCTTCACAAAATGAGGGTGTTTACTTCAACAATAGTGTGACGGAAATCTGGGTAAATGAAAATGCTCAGGTGAGTCACAATAGAATTGTGCGGGAAGGTGCGGCGGCTTTTCATGTGGGAAAAACTGCTGTTACTCAGGCGCGATATAGTCGTTATAATTGTAATGCGGTGACGGTTGGTGGAAAAATATCCCGTCACAATTTAGAGATTTTGCAAACTGGTGAGCAAACAGAAACAACGCTGAATGGTTTAACTGTGATTGCTGATAATCAATTGGCTGATACTCACAGTGCTTTGTCTTTAAATCATCCTCATGGTGTGAGTAAACAGTTACATAAGTGCATTATAGGCGATCGCGCTCATGGTGTCTTCAATGGTAAGGTTTTTGTTCCTAAACTCGCACAATTAACTAACGCATCTCAATTAAATCGCAATTTGCTGTTATCATCTAAGTCGAGAATTGACACCAAACCTCAATTAGAAATCACTGCTGATAATGTTAAATGCGCTCACGGTGCTACTGTCAGTCAGTTGGAAGATGATCAAATATTCTACCTGCAAAGTCGCGGTATTGATGAAAATAATGCCCGAAAATTATTAGTTAATGGTTTCGCAATGGAAGTTATTAACTTTATCCCTGTTGCTTCTTTGCGTGAGAGTTTGTTGAAAACTGTTACAAGTCTCACGAATAAATAGCCTTGGCGATTAGAAAGGCGATTAGAAATCGCGGCTATACAAACAAAGTCCGCCTTCGCGGACTAAAAGAAAAATTAAAAATTATAACCCACGAAGGTGGGTTTCGCCTGTGTAGCCGCGATTTCCAATCGCCTGGTGTAATTAAAATTCTCCTGAAATCTTTATTAAAAATGACATTCACTTCTACCAAATCTCTTGCTGATAAAGTTCGCTCTGACTTCCCAATTTTACATCAGGAAGTTCACGGTAAACCCCTGGTTTATCTCGATAATGCGGCTACTTCTCAAAAGCCTTTAGCTGTATTAAATGCTTGGCGTGATTATTACGAACAATATAATTCTAATGTTCA
>JANMGZ010000277.1:0-6578 GCA_031374905.1 Dolichospermum sp. OTE_70_metabat_362_sub | reverse complement strand
TACTATTGTAGTTGAAGATGAGTATGTTATTAATGGAACAATGATGACTACCGAGGTTTTAGCTAAAGAAATTAGAAGAAAAGAAAAATTACTTTGGGGACATCCTGATCAAGAGCATTATAAACTTCCTTACATGAGAGTTATGGATACAAACAACTTGATTCTTATGCAGGATTTAAATCTTCTTCATAATATTAACTTTCTTCCAACACAAAAAGATAATAAAGAAGCTGCCATAAATTTAGTTAGAATGCGAGTTTCTAATAAAAAAATCGTAATACATCCAAGATGTAAAACTCTAATTTATCATATAAAGAATGCTACCTGGGACAAAAATAGAGCACAATTTTCTAGAACAATGGTAGACGGTTCGCATTATGATGCTGTCGATTCTTTAATATACTTAGTTCGTAATGTGATTCAAGGTAAAAATCCATTTCCTCCAGGATATGGTATGCCTGGTGCTGAGAATCATTTTACGCGATATAAGGAAGAAAGTAGCAATAGTATATTAAATAAGATATTTAAAAGCAAGGTACAGCGTAGAGTTAACAAATAATTATGAGGATTTAATCTATGAATAAAGAAGTATATTTTGCCGCAAAACCTCCCCAAGAAGCCGCTTCTATCATCCTTGCAAAAGCTGATAACTGGTTTAATACACTAGAAGAAAATGGATATTTAGAAAAGCTTCGTGAAATGTGGATGGCTTATTATGGTGCCTACTACTCAGACATCAATTCTGGTCACAAAATCACGTTTTCCGGTGAACAAGGTGAAATTACCAATCTTCCTATTAACCATCTTCACAACCTCGGCAAGCACATTAAAAACATGGTTACGGCTAATCGTCCTGCCATGCAAGCTCGCGCAACTAACACAGACACCGAATCTCTCATTCAAACTAAATTAGCTAACAATCTTCTTGATTACTATCTTCGTGAAAAGCGTCTAGAAGACTATTTTGATAAAGCTGTTGAATCGGCTATTGTCCTTGGTACAGGATTTATCAAGATGGAATGGAATGCTACTAGCGGCGAAATTTACGATTATAATGAAGATACAAAAAGTCCTATTTACGAAGGTGATGTTCAATTTAAGAACTTGTCACCGTTTGATGTTGTTTTTGATACAAATAAAGAAGACACTCATCATGATTGGGTTTTATGTCGTTCTTTTAAAAACCGTTGGGATTTAGTTGCAAAATATCCAGAGTTTGAAGCTGAAATATTAAAAGTTGAAACTAAAGACAAACAAAATCGTTATTCAATTGGTAGTATTCTTTATGATGAAACTGACGATGTAGCAATTTATGAATTTTATCACAGACGTAGTGAATCTATGCCTGATGGTCGATACATGATGATGTTATCAGATGAGTTAGTTCTTATCGATAGTCCAATGCCTTATCGCAAGCTCCCAGTTTATCGTATTTCTGCTGGTGACATTATGGGTACGCCTTTTGGTTACAGCGATCTTTTTGACGTTTTACCAATTCAGGATGCTATTAACTCTTTATATAGCACAATCTTAACAAATCAAAATGCTTTTGGCGTTCAAAACGTTTTAGTTCCTCGCGGTTCAGATGTTTCTGAAGAAAATCTTGGTGGAGCACTTAACGTTATTTCTTATAACTCTCAATTTGGTCCTCCTACTGCTTTAAATTTAACTAGTACACCTCCTGAAATCTTTAATTTTGTTGGTATGCTTGAAAAGACAGCAGAAACTATTTCTGGTGTTAACTCGGTAGCTCGCGGTAATCCTGAAACATCTTTAAAATCAGGAAATGCTTTAGCTCTAGTTCAATCTATGGCTTTACAATACATGTCAGGACTTCAACAATCTTATGTTAGAATGATGGAAGATGTTGGAACAGGTCTTATTTTAATGCTTCGTGATTTTGCTGCAGTTCCTCGAATTGCGATGATTTCTGGTGTTGAAAATAAAACTGTTATGAAAAATTTTAATGGTGACGATTTATCTAACGTAAACAGAGTAATTGTTGACGTAGGAAATCCTTTAGCTAAAACTACAGCAGGTCGTGTTCAAATGGCTGAACAGTTGCTTCAGATGGGTTTAATTAAAACTCCTGAACAATATATCAGTGTTATGAATTATGGTAAACTTGAAACAATGACCGATGGTATTGATAAACAGTTATTGTTAATTCGTGATGAAAATGAAACATTGATTTCTGGTGGAACAGTTCAAGCTATTCTTACCGATCAACACTCAACTCACATTAAAGAACATAGAGATGTTTTATCTGATTCTGAATTAAGAAAAGATCCGCAGCTTGTAATGAATGTATTAAATCACATTCAAGAGCATATTGATCTATTAAGACAAACTGATCCAAATACATTAATGTTACTTGGCGAACAACCTTTACAACCTATGGCACCACCTCCTGGTCAAGAACGACCAAATCAAACGGCAATGACAGGTAATGTTGAGGCTACATTACAGCCAGAACCATCAGCTATGCAAGATCCTGTTGGTGCAATGAATATGAATTTACCAGAACCTGCGACTCCTCCGGCTCCATTTGACGGTCTACCAATTAATCCGCAGGACATGATACCACAATAAAAAGAGGAATAATATGGACGAAAACGAAAAAAGAAAATTAGCGCAACAAAGTATGCGTAATGCTTTTGGTATTCCTGAAGCTAAACCTAATGATGATCTTCAACAAAGAATGAAAGCATTAGAAGAAGTTCAGGCTAAAGCTGATAATGAAATTCGTGGCGGATTAAATTTAGATCAAAATAAATTAAAAGCTTTTAGTAAAGCGTTTCGTAGAGAAAAAGACGAAGATAACGAAGAATAATGGCTAATAATCTGAACGATAAACTTGATTCAGGTCAGGTAATTAAGTCGGTACATGATAACGATTTAAATGCCCTGAGAGTATCTGTTGTTTCCGGTCAAGCTGGCGGCAATGGAGATGTTGTTGTTGCAATTGATGCATCAGAAGATTCTATTGCTATTGGTGATGGTGTTAAGCTTACAACAATTACTACTGTATCTGGTAAAAATGGTTTAGATGTAAATGTTATAACTCCAAATTTAGACATTAGAGATTTAGAGTTTGCAACTGATAAAGTTGATGTTAGTGGAAGTTCTGTATTAGTAACAGATGCCGAAGACGTAACTAATGTATATAATGAAATATTATCTGTTGCAAGTGGAGTTTTAAGTAATATAGCTAGTTTTACTGCAACACAAAATACTAAACTTAAACAAGTAGATGTATCTGGAGAAAATATAGCAACTTATGAAGTTTTAATTAATGGTAATATAGTTTCTAAAAAGCGCACATATTTTGGCGGACCATTAGACAATTCTTTTTTTTTTGATAAAGGAATTACTTTTTTAGCAGGACAACAAGTTTTAGTAAGAGTTATACATAATAGACCTAGTACGGCAAATTTTAACGCTAATATAATTTTGATAGAAGGATAATATGTCTTTAGAGCGTAAGAAAAAAGAAATGGAATTAAGACGAGTTGAAACTGCTCGCATGGAATTAGAATTAAAAATTGATGAACGTTTAGAAGAAATTGAGCGTTTACGAGAACATATAAAAATACAATTAGAAAAAGAAGACCAAATTAAGAAAGAATTAAAGGGAGAATAAAATGAGTGATGCTAATACTTCACTTCCGGTAAGAACGGAAGCTGCGGGAGATGTAATTATAAAGGTGGCTGATGCCACAATAACCTCACAACAATTAGCTATTGAAGCTGATGGTAGTGTTAATGCTAACGTAAGTGCTACAGATCTAGATATTAGAGATTTGGCTTTTGCTACTGATAAAGTAGATGTAACTGGTAGTTCGGTTACTGTAACTGCTACTAATTTAGATATTCGAGACTTAGCTTTTGCAACTGATAAAGTTGATGCTTCAGGATCTGTTGTTGCTTTAGATGCTCCGACACTTGCTGCTTTAGAATCTATTACTGTACAAAATGGTGCTGGTGCTTCTGCTGTAAATATTCAAGATGGCGGAAATAGTATTACCGTTGATGCCGTTGATTTAGATGTAAGAGATTTAACTCATGTTTCTGATTCAGTTAAAATTGGAGATGGAACAGATTTTCTTGCAGTAAATACTGATGGAAGTATTAATGTTAAAATTTCTGACTCTACTCCTGGAACAGCTATTAATAGTTATAATACTGTTGCTGCAGTAGCTGGTGGCGCAACTAGCACACACACTTATACATCTACTGGTAATTTTTATTTAACTCAAGTAGAAGCTAGTGGTTCGGGTAAAATGAAGATTGAAGTTCAAGTAAATGGAACAACTCGTTTTGTTCAATTTAATTCTACATCAACTCCAAATATGCAAATTGAATTGTCTCAACCAATTTTAGCTACTACAGGACAAACTGTTGCTGTTATTAGAACTAATAGAGAAAATCAAGCTCAAGATGTTTACTCTACTATTTTAGGATATAACGAATAATAGGTATTTATGGCAGATTTAAGCGATAAAAATTCAGCATTAACAGTTAAAATTACCGGAGCGGATAGTTCCGGTACTGAAACTAATTTTGCTAACGTTGATTCAAATGGATCTGTTCCTGTTTTATTAAAAGATTCTTTAGGTGTAAACTTAGGAACTTCAACAAATCGAATTAAATCTGAAATTAATTTTGCTAATGATTATACAACTACTGCTATGGGCGCTTTAAGAATAGCTAGTACGCAAAACGTTTTTGAAAGTTTATTTAGTTTTGATAAACAACCTCTCATTTGGGACGAAGTTTTAACTAGCGGCGGTACTTCTACTTTTAATTCAAATACAAATTCAGTAGATATGACTGTACCTACTACTAGCGGAGCTTCTGTAGTTCGTCAAACTTTTAGACGAATCAGATATAATCCATCAAGAACTGTACAATTTTTAGCTGCAGGAAATTTAGGTTTACCAAAAGCAAACGTAAGAAAAAGAATAGGTCAATTTGATACATTAGATGGATTATTTTTTGAACATGATGGATTAAATGTAAATTTAGTCGTAAGATCTTCGACTTCTGGTGCTGCAGTTGATACACAAATTCCTCAAGCAAATTGGAATATTGATAAATTTGATGGAACCGGACCTAGTGGTGTTACTATTGATTTTTCTAAGCATCAACTTTTTTATATTCAATACGCATTTCAAGGATTTGGTGATATCTGTTTTGGTTTTTATCATGATGGTGGAGTTAAATTTTGCCATAGACAAAGAATTTCTAACGTATTAACAGTTCCTTTTATGAGAACTGCTCATTTACCTTGTAGAGTAGAAATAACTAATACAGGAACTTCAGCATCAAATACAACAATTAGTTATAACTCAACTACAGTTAAAAACGAAGGAGAAGATGCGGATCAAGAAGGTCAAGTTAGAAGTTATTCTTCTGCTCCACTTAAAACAGTTAACACAACAACAGTTCCTGTAATATCAGTAAGACTAACATCTTCTAGAGTTAGAGCAATAGCAGATATTATTGCAACTACCATATTTGTTCAAACAGTAGATGAAGTAATTTGGTCTGTTCACATAAATCCAACATTAACTGGTGCTACTTTTGCAATTGCTGCATCATATACAGATTTAGATACGGCAGCTACTGCTATGACCGGAGGAACTGAATTAATTTCAGGCATTTTAGGACAAGGAACAAATTCTACAGCGATTTCTCAAGACTATTTAAAATTAGTAAATAGTTTATTAGGTGCATCAATTAACGGAACTTCTTCCATTATAACATTAGCAGCTAGATCTCGTGCGGGATCTGCTGATATTTTATCCACTCTTGTTTGGAGAGAGTACCCATAATATGAAAAAACTTTCTTGGATTGATTTTAAATCTATATGTAAAAATAATCTTTTAACTATGTTAATGGAAGAAAAAGATTCATATTATTTAATAACAGCGGCAAATGGTCCTGTTTTTTATAGATGTGATTTAGTAAAAGAAAATCCTGCATCTGTTGATCAATTAGATTTTGAAACAAATTTTAAAAATAATTGTAATAAAAAAATTATAAGAAATGACGCTTTTGCAGAAAAAACTTTATCAACTGGTAAAAGATTATTTAGACGCGCTCACGGTATTCAACATACTTTAGTTGCAAATTCAGACAATGTTATTGAATTTACCACACCTTATGTTTGGTGTAAAATTACTACTATGGAAATAATTAATTTACCTGAAGTTATGCAAGTAGATTTAACGGTTCATGCAGATATTAATGGTAATTTTAAAACCTCTATTGATGGACCAACTATTCCAACAGGTCAATCTAAATATAAATTAAATCAATTTGGTTTTAATGTAAACGCATCTAAAGATTTTTATAAAGATCACTCAGAGTATGATGCTGATTTATTTCAAAATATGATTATTAGAGTTGTTATTAAAAATAATACAAATTTGACTACTACTGTAGGAATTAATTTTACACTACATGAGGTTGTGACACCTCGAGCAGCGGATCCCCCTGGTCGCGGACCAGACGGTGCAGCGGATGATCCGCGTCGCCATAGTGCCAGAAGAAATGTCCCGCCGAGTGAGTT
>JANMGZ010000276.1:0-1776 GCA_031374905.1 Dolichospermum sp. OTE_70_metabat_362_sub | reverse complement strand
GAAGATGATTGGTCAAAGAAAGAGTCTTCTGGCTTATATCCAAGCAGGTAGTCAAGAAAAGTATAAAGCTATCATTACTCGTCTCGGTATTCGCGGTTAGGAACTAATTCTTATGGCTGCTGAAGAATCGGAACGTAATCCCTTGCCTTTTGAGCCAAACAAAAAGCGTCCAAAACCCGCTAAGGCTCTAACTCAGCCGGTTATTAAAACCCAAGAAACCCAGGAAAAGCCGCAACAGCAACGTCGTTATTCTAAACAAGAAATGGCGATTCCTGAAGTAGTCAGCCAGCGAATGATGCGCCGAGTAGCTGGTTTTTGCGGTATTCCCACAGCTTTAGGGATCTCTAGTTTGATAGTTAGCTATCTATTAGTTACCTTAGCTAATGTCCAACTTCCGCCTATCGCCGTTTTATTGGTGAATATGGGATTGTTTGGGTTAGGTGTGGTAGGAATTACCTATGGTGTTCTTTCTGCTTCTTGGGATGAAGAAACACCGGGAACTTTTCTAGGTTTTGATGAATTTAGCACTAACTGGGGAAGAATGGCCGAAGTTTGGCGTGATACCCAGAAAAAGAACGTCTAACCAGCAGCGTCCAGGTAATAACTGTAATGTGGGGTAATTTGGAAAATGATTGTTGAAGTTGAATTTTTATCGCTTTAACTTCAAGTTGAAAAGACTGTATTTTTCTAGTTTATACCCAATATTCAGCAAAAAGTACCTGGCGCTACATTTTTATTTATATATTTAACAACAGATATTTTTGATCCATTGAAATTGTTAAACAATCAGCCAAGGAATTGATTAATGGTAAAAATTCAGGTGAGACGATAATATCCCCGACTTCTTTTATTTATTATCTCCATAAATGATAAATTGATCTTAGAAGTCGGGGATCTGGGTATCAACAAGTGCTATAGCTGAATACTTACGATTAATGACCAAATTGGTGAAAGATTTGACAATAATTTGAGAATTATTAAAAAAGGAGAAATTATGCAGTCCCCTCTTTACCTTTTCACTGTCGAAGAATATTTGAAATTAGAACAATCTAGCGATATTCGTCATGAATATTTTGGAGGTGAAGTATTTGCTATGGCTGGAGGTAGTAAAGAACATAATATAATTACTCTCAATATTGCTAGTAGACTACGTTCTCGGTTACGGGGTAGTTCCTGTAATGTTTTCATGTCAGACATGAAAGTGAGAATAAATTTAGCTAATGATAATAAAACCATCTTTTACTATCCTGATGTTATCGTTAGTTGCGACACTGAAGATCAAGACCGTTATTCTTTAAATTATCCTTGTTTAATTATCGAAGTGCTATCACCAAGTACAGAAACTATAGATAGACGGGAAAAACTGGTAAATTACCGCAGTTTAGCAAGTTTGAAAGAATATGTTTTGATTTCTCAGGAGCAAGTCAAGGTAGAAGTTTATCGTCAAGATGAAAAAGGAAATTGGACTATACAAACTTTAATTAATCGTGATGATAAATTACATTTAGATTCAGTTGGGTTGATTCTAGAAATGGCGGATATTTATGAAGATATTATCAATATTTAATTTTTCAATTAATTTATATAAAAAATAGGGATCTTGAGTAGATAATATGCAAAATCTAAACACAAAAATATCATAAAGTTTGCTATGTATGATAAATGAGCATTTACTAAAACATTAGTTGAATGAGTTTCCGTTTGTTGTGGAGTTTAGCAAAATACACAACGCAAACAAACGGAAACACCTGAGTTCGACATAAGATAATTTGTGGA
>JANMGZ010000244.1:0-6215 GCA_031374905.1 Dolichospermum sp. OTE_70_metabat_362_sub | reverse complement strand
AGAGGTTATATTTCTCCCTACTTCATCACCAACAACGAACGGATGACAGTAGAGTTTGAAAACGCCCGCATCCTGATTGTGGATAAAAAAATCAGCAGCATTCAAGATTTAGTTCCTATCTTGGAAAAAGTTGCCCGGTTAGGTCAACCTTTATTGATTATTGCTGAAGATGTAGATGGTGATGCTTTAGCAACTTTGGTTGTAAATAAAGCCCGTGGTGTTTTGGCGATCGCAGCAATTAAATCTCCTGGTTTTGGCGAACGTCGCAAAGCTATGTTAGAAGATATTGCCATTCTCACCGATGGACAAATGATTTCTGAAGAAATTGGCTTGAGTCTAGATACTGCCACTTTGGAAATGTTGGGAACTGCCCAGAAAATCCACATTGACAAGGAAAATACCACCATTGTGGCTGGTAGTTCTGCCAAACCAGAAGTCCAAATCCGAATTGAGCAAATTCGTAAACAGTTAGCCGCAACTGATTCTGATTATGATACCGAAAAACTGCAAGAACGCATTGCTAAGTTAGCTGGTGGTATTGCCGTGATTAAAGTCGGTGCAGCTACAGAAACCGAACTCAAAGACAGAACATTGCGGATTGAAGACGCACTCAACGCTACCAAAGCAGCGGTAGAAGAAGGTATTGTTCCCGGTGGTGGTGCAACTTTAATTTATCTATCTACCAAGGTAGAAGCAATTAAAAACAGCCTTACTCCTGAAGAAAGAATTGGCGCTGATATTCTTAAAAAAGCTTTAGAAGCACCCCTCCGACAAATCGCGGAGAACGCTGGGGCAGAAGGTTCTGTCATTGTGGCCAGAGTCCGGGAAACTGATTTGAATATCGGCTATAACGCAGCTACAGGGGTCTTTGAAGACTTAATTGCTGCCGGTATTATTGATCCCGCAAAAGTGGTGCGTTCCGCTTTACAAAATGCTTCTTCCATTGCTGGTATGGTACTCACCACCGAAGCCATTATTGCTGAAAAACCTGAAAAACAAGCCGCTGGGTCCCCTGATGGTGGCATGGGCGGTATGGGCGGTATGGGCGGCATGGGCGGTATGGGTGGTATGGGCGGTATGGGCGGCATGGGTATGTTCTAATTTGCCACTCGCCCAAATCCATAATTTATAAATTACCCACCCCTACTAAGTTGAGGGGTGGGTTTTTGTAATCAATAGTGAAAAATTAATAAAAGCGGGTGGCGGGAATCGAACCCGCATGATCAGCTTGGAAGGCTGGAGTTTTACCACTAAACTACACCCGCGTGTTTGTAACTTAATCAAGATAACATGGCTTTTATAAAATTGCAAGTAGCTATGGAGAATTTATCGGTTCAATTTTGAGACGAATATATAAATTGCTTAAATCGGGTTTTGATCCATCTTGATTGTAAGCAGCAAGAAAACTCTCATTTTGAAACATCTGATTGAGTGCTTGCTCATAAATGCTTATTTGGCTGCGGAGTGCGGCTGGTTCAATGGTTATAACTACTGCTTGTTGAAAGTGTCCATTGTTATCAATTATTAAACTAGCCAAGATATTTGCTGGTTTGAGATCTTGATCGCTAGGAAGAATACTAAGATCTAATTCCTTTTTTGTGCTTCCCTTGTATTCAGCCAGAAAATCTGGTAAATCATTTGCTCGAAGTTGTTTTTGTTGTATTAGTTCACTAACTTCTTTTTTCAGGATAGGACTGATAGTAGCTGTAGATCCTCCTCCATTGGTAGTTGGGGAAGGTTGGAGATTAGGATTTACAGAAGGTTCTGTTGTGGAAGTTGGGGAATCAGTGGGAATGTCTTTAGGTAGGAGAGTTCCCTCACCTAGTTTAACTTCTTGACGACTATTCCAAGGACGTTCACTTTCTGGAATTATTGGTGTTGATTCTGGTGTTGGGTTTGTGGGATATGATTGTTGTCTAACTGGTGGTTTTTCAGTTTCAGGTTTTTCAGTTTCAGGTTTTTCAACTTCAGATTTTTCAACTTCAGATTTTCTAACTTCAGGTTTTTCAACTTTAGGTTTTTGAGTTTTATCCTGCTGTGGTAAATTAATGCTGGCAGTTATTTCCTCATCATCCTGATTATTGAGGATAACAGGTGCTGATTTTGGTGAAGATGAAAAAGAAGATTGTGGTTTAATCTTTGGAGTTATTGATTGAGGTTTGATTTTAGATTTTGGTTCAGAAGAAATTTCGATCAAGTCAATAGGAACAGAACTTTGGTTACTTTGAGGAAACCAAGGTTGAAAATTTTCCGATGAACGCATTAACCAAAATACTAACAAGTGAAGAGATAGTGAACCAATAAATGCAAAAATCCATAACCAGGGTGAATCAGTATGTCGTCTTAAATTCTGAGATGTAAATGAATTATTATTTAAATAATTATTTATAACAGTTGGTATCATATTAATTAAAAACTTGGATTTCATGAAAGAAGGAGTTGCAGAATTGTAATTTTCAGCCTAAGCCCTGGCGACTAGAAGTCACGGCTACACATACAAAGTCCGCCTGCGCGGACTAACGAAAAATCAAGGATTTGAAACCCACGTAGGTGGGTTTTGCCTGTGTAGATGCGGTTTCTAACCGCCTGTTTAACTAAATTTTTGAAACTGCTGTATTCTTCTTTTCCCCACCCTGATACCAAATCAGTTATTTCATGGGTTCTGATGTCACCATGAAAGTCAGAACTGTTTCATCTATACCTTTTAATTCTAAAGGACTACCTTTGGTAATTTCTTCTTCCTGTAAATAATCTGCTACAGCAGCAGACACTAGGATAGTACCAGGAACAGCAGCGGCTTGCAAGCGGGCGGCGATATTCACACTTGGACCAATGGCTGTATAATCAGCGCGTTCAGCACTACCAAACATCCCCACAACGGCTGTACCTTGATGGATACCACAACGAAATTGCACGCCATCACGGCCATCTGTTTCAAAGATACCTTGCGATCGCCAGCGAATATTTAATATTTCCAATGATCTTTGCATGGCTCTAGCTGTGTTGATGGCACGGCGGACTTGTTCATTGGGTGTGAGGTCTTCCGGCGCTCCATATAAAGATAAGATAGCATCTCCCATAAATTTATCCACTGTGCCGCCATTCTCAAATACAACTTTAGTCATAGTTTCTAAATATTCATTCAATATTTCGGCAACTTTTCGGGATCTGAGGGTGTTAGATAACTGGGTAAAACCCACAATGTCACTAAATAGAACTGTTACCAACCGGGGTTCTGGTTGTAAATCTAATGTCAAAGTTCCAGCAGCAGCTTTTCTCACTAATGCAGTCGGTAAAAATCGGCTGAGTACAGATTCTGTGAGATAAGAATTTAATTCCAAGATGCGTTTTTCATTTTCCTTCAAAGCTAAAAGATTCCGCGCTTCTGCGAGGAGTTCCCGATCATTAAAAGGTTTAGCTAAATAAGCATCTGCACCCTGTTCTGTGCCTTGAATTCTGCTTTCTTCATCAGCTTTGGCTGTGAGGAGAATAATGGGTATTCCTTTTAAATCCTCTTCACTCCGAATCATTTTAATCATTTCCAGTCCTGTCACCACGGGCATCATTAAGTCGGTAATAATTAAACTGGGTTTGATGCGTTGTGTGAGAAGATATCCTTCAATACCGTTACGGGCTGTATCCACTTGATAACCATTGCGACGCAGAATATCAGATACATAAACTCGTAAATCGGGGTTATCATCAACAACTAAAATTGAATGTCCAGTTCTCTGCTCTTTAATACTCAGCAGTTGGGAATCTTTAATTTCTAAGTTTGGTAATGAGTCGAGTTTTTGAGCAAAAGGTTCTATTTCTAAATCAACTTGTTCTAAATCAGCTAATTCCACATTAGCGCGACTAATATTCAAATCAGCGGCAGTATCTAATATTCTGCCTGTGGGTAAATGAGATGAACCCGTTAATAACTTCACCGTAAAGGTAGTACCTTGTCCATAAACTGAGTCAACAGAGACATTACCGCCATGTAATTCTACTAATTCTTTAACCAAGGATAAACCTAGCCCACTACCTTCATAGCTGCGGTTTTCTGAGCCTTCAGCTTGACGGAATCGTTCAAATAAATAAGGCATTTGTTGGGGAAGAATCCCAATCCCTGAATCTTGAACTTCTAAGATGCAATTATTACCCGTTGCAGCGAGTTTAATGGTGATTGTTCCCCGTTCGGGGGTAAATTTCATAGCGTTTGACAACAGGTTGTAAAGCACTTTGTCAAATTTTTCTATATCTAAGTAAACTGTGGGACAGTTAACTAAATCGGTGTTAACTTGGAGTCCTTTTTTCTCGCAGTAGGGTCGGAAAGAGTCAACAATTTGGGTAACAAATTCGACCAGATCACAAGGACGGAAACTAGGCTGCATTCTCCCCGCATCGAGACGTTGTAAATCGAGGAGTTGATTAACTAAACGCAGTAAGCGGCGAGAATTGCGGAGAGCGATGATACTTTGAGCATGAGATAAACCCTCTCCTGCACTGACTGCTGAATCTAGTGGTCCTTGAATTAGGGTGATGGGAGTCCGAAATTCATGGGAGATATTTTGGAAAAATTCAGTTTTTTGTTTATCTAGTTCTAATAAGCGTTCTGCTTGTTCGCGGGTTTTTTGGTATAAGCGCGACTGTTGTACAGCGATCGCTGCTTGAGATGCGACTGATTTAGCTAACTCAACTTCTGAAGATAGCCACTGTCTGACTTTGTTGCCTTCCCGCAGAGTAATACTACCAATACATTTACCATCAGCTAAGAGTGGGACAACTATAAGCGATCGCACCGGCATTTTCAAGGGTAAATCAAAACCCTGAATATCAGCGGAACATTGGGTAATATCAGAAATTACTACTGGTTCTTCTGTCCGCAATATTTCCTGCAAAATGGGATTATCTTGAATTTTGACTAAGGAATCCGGCAATTGATGATGTAAAGAGTAATAATTTTCCAGCGAATTCTCTACATTGTTAGAACTATCGTACAAGCCTACACAATTTACAAATTCATCTTCCTGAGTCCATAACGACAGCACACAGGCATCAACTTGTAAAGCCTGTCCTAACTGTTGGGTAATCGCGGCAAAAATGTCTTCTGGATTCAGACTAGAACGAATACTGCTAGTAATGGTATTAATTAAAGCTTCTCGTTTAGCTAAAGCCCGTACCTGTTCATAGGCATAGGCTTGAGACAAAGCTAAAGCAGATTGATCTGCTACTACTAAAACCAATTGAATTTCATCTTCTTCCCAAATCCGTTCCTGAGAACATTGATGTAAAGCCAATACCGCCATCAATTTTTCTTGCCAAATTAGGGGAACAATTAAACTAGAACGGATATTAGCGGCAGCAAAAGCATCACTAAGATTAACAATACCATTAGTGCTTTGAATCCGTTCATCATCGTTGACATGATTAATTACTTGCAATTCGCGGGTTTCCCAGACTGTTTGCACCAAAACAGGGAAAGGAATAGTTGTTGCTGCTAACGATCCTTGTTGATCATCCTCCCCAGAATTAATTAACTTTTGGTAAATAAACCCCTCATCTGCCAGTTGTTCATCTTGAAAAGGACGTAGTAAACAAATATCCAATTCCAAAATATTTCCTATTGTATCCACAATAGTTTGCAAAACTTGCCGATAATTTAGGGCGCTGCGAATTGTATTGGTGATTGTATTTAGTAGCGATTCTTGACGAAGTGTCCGAGTAAGTTCCCTGGTTCTAGCTTTGAGGACATTGTGGGTGTCCATAGCTTGACGAACTACTGCTTTTAGTTCTTCTGATTCCCAGGGTTTAGTTACATATTTAAATACTTTGCCGGCGTTAATAGCATCTACCAAATCGTCAACATCGGTATAGCCAGTTAAAATAATGCGAATAATATCTGGATATTGGGTAGCTGTGAGGCTTAAAAATTCTGTACCACTCATCATTGGCATCCGTTGATCGGAGATAATGACTGAGATATCACCCTCTTGCGCTAGTATATCCAGAGCCATCGGTCCAGAATTTGCCCTTAGCACCTTATAGTCACGATAAAAGGTGCGATAAAGCAAATCAAGATTGTCGGGTTCATCATCAACAACCAAAATTTTCGGTTTACTGTTTGCTTGTGATATCATGCACCGCTTGGCTGCTGTAATGGCAGTCGAATAAGGAATAAAACATTTAAGTAGGGATATGTATAAGTCAAGTAAGAGCAGGTTATTTCG
>JANMGZ010000239.1:0-5680 GCA_031374905.1 Dolichospermum sp. OTE_70_metabat_362_sub | reverse complement strand
AACCAACCAGCTACACGAGCGATCGCAAATACTGGTGTAAACAAGTCTGTAGGAATTCCCATTTTCATATACACTAAACCGGAATAGAAGTCAACATTAGGATAAATTCCTTTACCACCCAATTTCTCAGAAACTACCCGTTCCATTTCTAGGGCAATTTCATAATATTCGTCATACCCGAATTTCTCAAACAACTGCTCTGCCAAGCCTTGTAAGATTGTAGCGCGGGGGTCTTTGACTTTGTAAACCCGATGCCCAAAACCCATAATTTTAGCTTTGCGTTGGAGAAGATTGTCTACATAAGGGACAACATTCTCCACAGAACCGATTTCTTCCAACATCTGAATTACTTCTTCATTAGCTCCACCATGCAATGGACCGCCTAAAGTACCAACAGCACTGGCAACTACCGCATAAGGATCAGTTAGGGTTGAAGCTGTAACTCTAGCACTAAACGTAGAAGCATTCATTGTATGCTCAACATGAAGAATTAAGCAGATATCAAAAATTTTAGCAGCTAAAGGATCAGGCTCTTTCTCGTTGAGCATATACAGAAAGTTAGCAGCATAGTCTAAATCATCCCTGGGTTTAACGGGGTCATTACCTTGCCGCATTAATTGAAATGCTGCTACCATTGTGGGAATAGTAGCTATTAAACGAACAGCCGCAGTCCGAATATAGACAGGATTATGTAAATCCCGACGAGAATAGAATAAACCCAAAGCAGCAGCCGAAGCTTGAAGAGCATCCATAGGATGACCACTTTCAGGAAAGCATTTCATCATGTCCCGAATACGGTATTTGATGCGTCTGTGAAAAAGAACTTCATGCTCAAATTCTTTCAGTTCTTCCTGAGTTGGTAACTCACCCCAAATTAACAGATATGCAGTTTCTAGGAATGTACTTTTTTCGGCTAATTCCTCAATCCTGATACCACGATATTCTAGAATTCCTTTCTGCCCGTCTACATAACTAATACTCGACTGGGCTGCGGGAATACCTTCTAAACCAGGCTTGTATTCGCATACCGTCATGGCAACACCATTTACTTTGTAAAATATCTGCTCACGCTAACTTACCAGAGACTATTTTCACCATAATTGTTGCGGATGTAACAACTGTTATAGCAGGTACTTGGGTGGTGTCAGCCAAAACATTTGACTACGACCCAAAGGAGAACCATCATCTGGTAGTTTTATTCCCATCATACCTGCTTTTTTAAGGATGAGGCTCTCTTTTGCTTCTCCCCACAGGAGAATTTCTGCCCAATGGCTTAAACTAGGCTCATGGCCTACTAATGCTAATTTGGTTTTCTGGGGATAATTCCTGGGTTTAAGCCATTCTTGCCACCAATTTTGAATACTAGCATCAAAGCTAAGATGATCTGATGCTTCTAATTGGGAACTTAGTCCAGCAGCAATGAGTATTTCTGCTGTTTGGTAAGCGCGGATTAGGGGACTTGTGAGAATTAGATCAAAGTGTAATTCTAGCTTTCCTAATTTTTGAGCTATTTTCTCAGTTTTTTGTCGTCCTTCGGGGGTGAGTTGCCGTTCTTCGTCTTTTAGCTGCGGTTGATGTTCTTCGGCAATGCCATGACGAATTAAGTATAGTTCCATAATTTGAGTAGGGTGTTTTTTATATTATTTTTTGTTTTGCGTAATCTCTCTAGAGATCCGGTTTGGGAAGTGTGCCAAAGCATTAGGGTAAATGCACATGAGCATAATATCATCTTACATGAGTTAAACCAAAGGGTGCATGATTGTCCGATGCCTGCGACCTCACTCAAATCCTCATTTTCTCTTTGAGAATGATTAAAAAAAACTAATCAATAGGAAATACTTCGTACATATTAAAAAAAACTATATATCGCCTCTATATTTTGATAGATTTTTAGAAGGCAAGAATTTCCTTAATATACAACTTAAGATTTACAAAAGATGCCCCAGATAGTTTTAGTAAACCCACAAATTCCTCCCAATACAGGTAATATTGCCCGTACTTGTGCCGCTACAGGCACAGAATTACACTTGGTAGGTCCATTAGGATTTGAAATTAGCGATCGCTATCTCAAACGAGCAGGATTAGATTATTGGCCTTACGTTAAACTCCATTATCATGAATCCATAGAGACATTTCAAAACGTACATAAACAACGCGGAGGTAGGCAGTTAGGTTTTAGTGTTCGTGGTAATTTTAATTACATTAATTTTGAATTTCAAGCAGATGATTGGCTGTTATTTGGCAGTGAAACAGCAGGTTTACCAGATTCTATTCTCTCCAGTTGTGACTCCACTTTATATATTCCCATGTATGAACCCGGTGTTCGCAGCCTGAACCTATCAGTCAGCGTGGCCATAGGTTTATTTGAATGTCGTCGTCAATTAGGCTATTTACAATAATTTATATTCACCAATAAAAATCTTAGATTAAGTGTGATAGAAACATATTTATCAGATCAATCATTCTAAAATCTGTTAAACTAATGTTGTATAACATACAGACGCAAAAAGTATATGGTGATAAATACTGATAGAATCCTCCAAGATGACATAAGAAATTTGTATACATATTTTCAGGGTAATCTAACCACAAAGGATAGATTTTAGTGAATTCTCAGCTGCTAATTCCCAAAAAACAAAATCACCGAAAACCTTTACTGAGCAAGAATTGTATGAGTTTATATGCAAAAATCAAGCAAAAGGATGAAAAAATCACAGTTATTGTATACGGTTGTTTTTAGGGAAGAATAAACGTAAAGTCTGCTATTGATAAAACGGATTTAGTCAAAAAATCTTGAAAGTGTCTAGAGCAGGATAATTGCTTTTGCAGAAATCGTAGAAGCTCATGAATTAACAAAAGACAACAAACCTAGCCAAGTTATGATATTTGTTTAGTTCTGTGCTTTTGCAGAAACAGGAGTATAGATAACTGTTAAGAGCAAACATTTCCGGATTGTGAGGAGTGACTTAGACAAGACAGCACCAAGAATTTTAAGATTTACTACGGTGTATGAACTTGTTTAAATCAGAGAAGCAGGTTAATCTTGCGTAAATGTCTCTGGTGAATGTGATCTTGATATGTGGTTTGATGTGATCTCAATCATGAATTAATATCCAACTAAAAAATCAAGGTCAGTTAAACGCTAGTGATCATTAGGAGGTCGTCTTTGAAACGAGCATTGAAAAAAAGAGAGAAGGCTGTGTTGAACAATACCCCCAGCAGCAATGATGCCCCGGTAGAGCAAACAAATTATGAGATCAATCCCAAAATGACCCGCCGGGCGCGGACTCATCGGGCAGCCATGATTGGCTTGGCAATATCAATGGGAGCAACCAGCCTTTTGGTGACTCGACAAAGCGATCAAGCCCAAGCAGCGGCTCCTGTTGGCAGTCAAAAAGCAGCTTCAACAATTCCTGCTGTTTCCGAGACTGAGATCAAATTTGCCCCCACCAAGCTGGAGTCACAAACAGTCTCATCAGCAGGCGCGTTGGCAAATTCCGTCATATTGGAACCAACAGTAGTTTCACAAGCACCCGGGCTTGAAGCTAAATGGCAAATTGCAACCAACAACATAGCCGTCGGAGATACTGCCTCCAACATAATTTTCCCAGCCAATATGGCTGACAAAAATTCTCAGGGAGTGAGCAATCGTCTAGTTCAGGCAACATTACCAACGGATAGCCAACTACCTGAGACAGCAACCCAGTTGTCTAAAGTGGAAGAGGTTACTGGCAATACCCAAAATCTGCCAGCAGGGGAGTTAGTCGGCGGTAATGTTGATGCCCAACTAAAAGCACAGCAAGAGTTTGCCCTGAACCGCTTACAGGAAAAGTCAACCCGGTTAAGAAATAGTTTGGCAGATTTGCGATCTGCACAAACTCAAGATTTATTAAAAACTGGTATTAAGGAAGCACAGCCAATCACTGTAGCTAATAAATCTGTACCAGAACAACCCGATAATTTGACTGATTCGAGTCAATCCGAACTTATTTCTAGGTTGAAACAGAACAAAGAAGCCAGTGTGACGATACAGCAAACACCCATGCCTGCATCAGCTTCAAAAAAAATTGTCGCACAAGTGCCTACCTCAACCTATGAAGTTAAGCCAGGAGATACATTAGCAGAGATCGCTAACAATTACGGTACTTCAGTTTCCGAGCTAGTTGTAGCTAATAATCTAAGCGATCCTAATCAACTGCAAATTAGTCAAAAGCTGATTATTCCTGAGGCGAAGATGCTGGAAAACTCCAGCAGAGTAGATAATTCTTCTTCAAATACTCCTAATTTTAACACTAATTCATTTGTTGCTAACAAAACCAGTGTTACAATTCCTACCCCCAGAGTAATAGAGCAGCCCGAACAGATTGAAACTCCTGCCGTTAATAGTGTTACCATACCAGTCCCAGTGGTGACAGAAGAGCAAGAACGGAATGATTATCATCGCCGGATCGCTAACCGGATTAATATTCCTGCGCCAATAGCGGCTGATAATCAAGGGGAGACTGTTATTCCTATTGTTGTTCCCAAAGCCTTACCTGCTCCCAGTCAATCTTATGGCTTAGGTGGTGATGCTCCATTACCAAGAACTTTCTCCCAAAAGCATGGTTCACAAAAACCCGTGCAAAAGGTATCTAAAGCTAAAGGTAATGAACGTATCCGCAGCTTGCAAGCAGAAATTGAGAGATTGCGTTATAAATACCGCGCTCAACAAGCTGGTGTGGCTGTTACAGGTTCTGAAAACAATAGTCAGTCTTTACCTGTTGCTATTGAATCATCAAATAATTCGACAGTTTCTCAAGCGAATGCCATTCAGATTGCTGTACCTCAAGCAATATTGCCAAGTTATAGCAATCAACCGCTTAGAACTTTAGTAACAGCATCTGCTCCCACTAAGGAGCCAATTAATCCAGAATTCCTGCCTAGTAAAACTGGTGCTAGATGGAATTCTCCCCGCAATTCATCTGGCATTAAGTTAACAGTGCCTCCTGCTCGTAACAATGCTTCTGACTCTTTAGGAAAAATGCGAGGAACTTCTGTATCCCCAGCCCTGCCACCCATAGCAGCAGTGGATATATATCTGCCTAAAACAACTGAGGACAATAGTAATTTTCCATCTAATTCTGCTACAGGCTATATTTGGCCAGCAAAGGGAGTTCTTACCTCTGGTTATGGCTGGCGCTGGGGAAGAATGCACAGAGGGATTGATATTGCCAACTCAACCGGCACACCCATTTATGCCTCATCTGCTGGTGTAGTCGAGAAGGCTGGCTGGAATAACGGTGGTTACGGTAACGTGGTGGATATCCGCCATGATGATGGTAGCTTGACTCGCTATGGACACAATAGCCGGATTTTAGTGCAATCTGGTCAACGCGTACAACAGGGTCAGCCAATTGCAGCTATGGGTAGTACCGGTTTCAGCACTGGTCCTCACAGTCATTTTGAAGTTCATCCATCTGGCAAGGGTGCTGTTAACCCTATCGCTTTATTGCCGAATCGTATTTAATTCCTGATTGTTTTGGGAATTAATCGCTTTTTGAGTTGATGGAGGGAGGTTCTACTCCCTCTTTTTATTTTCGAGGTGAAAATTCGGAAATTGATAGTTGTCAGATCCAAATAGGTATGCTATCTTAATATAAGTTGATAAAACAACGTGGCTCAGTAGCTCAGTTGGTTAGAG
>JANMGZ010000565.1:0-3306 GCA_031374905.1 Dolichospermum sp. OTE_70_metabat_362_sub | reverse complement strand
AACCCCTTTCGCCACCCAATCAGGACTTAAAACCCTAGCACTAGCACCGTACTGTAGCATTCTTTGACGAAACCAAAATATACAATCTTCCTGCGTTAAAATATCAACATATTCCGTAGTTTCTGGGGAAGAAATAACTGTTTCATGAGGTCTACGAGGTCTATAACTCGCTAAATCTCCTGTCAGACGATAGATAATATCCAAACTTGGAAATTTACTGTAAGTCCAGGGAGTCTGGGAAATTCCACCAACTCTAGTAATGCGGTCTACTCTCAACGTGATGTTCTGTTCAGCATTGGGTCTAGTTTCTAGATGAAAACTCCGAAAGTCGGGAACTAAAGCAAATAAATAGAGAACACCGTTATGTAATCTCAGTTCGGATTTATCTAAATCCCAAAATGTCTCTTTACCTTTATTGTTGCGATACCAAACCACAAAGCGGCGTTTTTGCTGAAATCGTTGCTGTAACTGACGCACAATCTCATTTATCTTATCTTCACTGTAATCTGTAGGTGGATGAAAGTCTGTTCTTAGTCCAGGGGATTTAGGTTTTTGAAAGTTACCAATGCGGTGAATGTGTCCAGCTTCGGCTGAAAACCCCAAACTCGCTAATAACTCAGAAGCCATTGCTAATGCTTGTCTTTGTTCTTCAGATAAGATAACGGGAAACACTGATGTGACTAACTCATAAGGACGGTTGGGTGCAGCCTTAATTTCAAAACCGCAGTCTCTAAGTTTACTGATGGCACGGGTAATTTTCTGTGATAAATCACCAGCTTCAAAACCGCGATTCATCAACAAGATTTCCAACTCGGCTTTTTTACAGGGTTTTTCCGCCAGCAGCTTCAACAACTCCAACATAAAACCCAATTGATTAGAGTTATTATCATTTTTTGATGACATCTCTATTTGCGCGAGTAATAAACTAATACCAAGTTACATATTACTCTACCGTGAAAGTTTCTTTACTTCCCCAATACTCAAAACTGAATCCGGGGGTCGGTGCTTGTCCTTTGCAATGTACCCAAACCTGCAAAGTTAAACAACAAGCACCCAACTTTGGAGAAGGTAACAATTGTCCTATATCTTCCCACCAAGCGGAAACTTATACTGCAATTACCAACAGTGACGCTGACATTATCTTTAATAAATCTGCTACAGGAGACGGTAAATCATTAGCTGCTTATTTAGCATCATTACTCAATAATTGGTTGAGGGTAATTGCACTGTACCCAACCATTGAGTTAGTAACAGACCAAGAAAGACAGATTTATGGTTATTTTGAGAAGTTTAATCCACAGGGAATTGATGGAGTGGATAGCCTCTATGGTGCAAAGTTAGCTCAATTGGTTGAACAGGGAGAAAAGAGTAACAAGTTTAAAGAATTACTATTTATCTTTAAACAAAAATATGTGATTCTTACCAACCCTGATATTTTTCATTTAGTTACGCATTTTCGTTATCATAACCCAGCTTATAATCGAGCAGAATTACCAATTATTTTAGCTAGGAATCTTGATTTATATATAGCTGATGAGTTCCATATTTTTGGCGTACATCAGGAAGCAGCTATTCTCAACAGTTTGTTATTAATTCGTCATAATCGTCCTAAAAGACGACCGATGAAATTTCTGTTTACTTCTGCAACTCCCAAACCAGATTTTATTAAAAAGCTCAAACAATCTGGATTTAAAGTTAAAGAAATAGCTGGGGATTATGTTAGTCAACCTACTCCCGGTTATCGTCAAATATGTCAAGCAGTAAATCTAGAGTTTATTCCATTAGAGCAAGATAGTGATTCTCTAACTTGGCTGACTCAACAAGCTCCAAATATTCGTAATATTTTACAAATAGAAGGTAGAGGACGGGGTTTAATTATTCTTAACTCTGTGGCTTTGGTAAGTAGAACAGTTAGAGAATTACAAAAATTAATACCTGATATTATCGTTTGTGAAGTCAGTGGACGTATTGATAGACAAGAAAGGTCTGTAACTCACACAGCCTTGAAACATGCTGATAAACCTGTATTAGTTGTGGGAACTTCAGCAGTTGATGTAGGTGTTGATTTTAGAATTCATTTACTAATTTTTGAAGCCAGTGATTCAGCCACCATTATTCAAAGATTAGGTCGTCTTGGTCGTCATGCAGGATTTTCTGATTATCAAGCTTTTGTGCTTTTATCTAGTCGTACTCCTTGGATTAAATCTAGGTTAGAGAAAGAATTAACTAATTCAGAATATGACCGTCTTCAGTTCCGAGAAATCATTGAAGAAGTTTTTAATCCTACCAAAGATTTTGAACAATACCGCAATTATTGGGGGGCATTACAAGCACAGGGAATGTTATTCAGCATGAGTAATAAAAAACAAGGAGTAATGCAACCATTACAAGATAAAATAGCTGAAGATTTACGTCTTGTTTACGGTGAACAACTAGATAAAAAACGCGGACATTGGTATGCTCTTAGTAACGATAAAACCGGAGTTGGTAAAGCAGTACAAGAGGAACTATTACGATTTAGGGGTGGTTCTGATTTACAAGCCGCAGTGTGGGATCAAGGACGGTTTTACACCTATGATTTATTGAAGTTGTTACCCTGGGCTGAAGTTGAAATAGTTGATAGAGATGATTTCTTAAAAGCTGCAAAACAGGCTAATCATCCCCACACAGAATTTCCTGATAAATATATTCAAGTTTACCTCAAAATCCAACGCTGGTCTGATACCAGATTCCCCGTTGGTTTGGAATGCGATCGCCTCAACGACGAACTTGAACTCAAACAATGTACTCTTTCTTTTATTGATAAATTGAGTATTACTGGACATCCACAAACAGAAGTTAGTCGTTGTTTAAAAAAAAGGAAATTATTGGCATTTTTAGTCCAGGTAAATCGCTCTCAAGCTAATAGTCATTGGGACATTACTAGGAATCTTTATTTAAGTCATACCTTTGGATTATACCGACTCAAAGATGCAGATGGACAATTTTATGCTTGTGCTTTTAATCAAGATGCTTTGTTATTAGAAGCAATCAAATGGAAAATCAAACCTTGTGAAAGAAGTAAACCTTACATTTTTTAAATCGGCAATAAGATCCCCGACTTCTTTTAGTTATTGTGTTCATAAATTATTAAGAGGGTGAATGAACAAGTCCCTCATGGTGTATTAAATATTTTTAGATCCCCCTAAATCCCCCTTAAAAAGGGGGACTTTGACTCTAGTTCCCCCCTTGCTAAGGGGGGTTAGGGGCAGGGCTGTTTCATTCCCTAAACCAGGTAAAATTGCAAGGGTGGATGAGGAGAAAAAT
>JANMGZ010000227.1:0-10528 GCA_031374905.1 Dolichospermum sp. OTE_70_metabat_362_sub | reverse complement strand
AATTGTCACGAAGAAATCAATTGGAACGTTCTCCCCCCAGAACTCCAACAAGAAATCCAAAGTGACTTAGCCAGAGTTATTGTCCAAATTAATGACCGGGAAAAAGAAGTCCAAGAAGCTGAAGCTGATTTAGCCGGACTCCAAAAAGCTTCTTTGATGAAACAACGGATTGGCGAAGTATTTCCAGGAGTAATTACTGGTGTTCAATCTTATGGCTTCTTTGTAGAAATTGAAGTCCCAATAGAATCGTCCACAGAAGGCAATCTCGCTAATACCTTACGGGTAGAAGGACTAGTTCACGTCAGTTCCCTCAAAGACGATTGGTATGAATATCGTGCCAGACAACAGGCTTTATTTGGACGGAAAAATCGGGCTTCTTACCGACTGGGTGATAGCTGTATGGTACAAGTCAAGAGTGTTGATTATTACCGTCAACAAATTGATTTAGTTACTGTTGGCGCTGATGGTTTACCCAAAGGTATGGGCGCGAATACTAGTAATGAAGATACAGGAGAAATTTATTCACCCAATAAAACCGACCCTTTTGACCAAGAACCCTATGATGAAGAATAGTCAGTTGTCAGTAGCAATTTTAGATTTTAGATTTTGGATTTTAGAGAACTCCACAAAAAAGATGATCCAATTTTGTGGGATGGGCATCTTGCCCGTCTTTGTATTATTAGCGGGCAAGATGCCCGCACCACAAGAAATTTTAGGCTATTTTTTTAATTGGAAGTCTCTTAGATGAAAAATTATTTGGGTTCATACTCCATCCCTGGTGGATGGAACAAATCCAAAATACTCGCTGCGCTGCGTACGCTTCGCTAACGGCAATCCAAAATCCAAAATTGTTTGACCAATGACTAATAACACAAAACCTTTAATCCTGGGCGTAACAGGTGCATCTGGTCTGATTTACGCCGTTCGCGCTCTCAAATTTCTCTTGGCAGCAGAATATCAGATTGAACTAGTGGCATCTAAATCAACTTACACGGTTTGGCAAGCAGAACAGGAAATCCGAATGCCAGGAGAACCAGATAAACAAGAGCAATTTTGGCGAGAACAAGCGGGAGTTCCTTCCCAAGGTAAACTTCGTTGTCATCCTTGGAGTGATGTGGGTGCGGGTATTGCCAGCGGTTCTTTTCGGACTTTGGGGATGATCATTATACCTTGTAGTATGAGTACAGTCGCAAAACTAGCAGGGGGACTGAGTTCCGACTTACTAGAACGAGCCGCAGATGTCCAAATTAAAGAAGGACGTAAACTGGTAATTGTCCCCAGAGAAACTCCTTTTAGCTTAATTCATCTGCGGAACTTAACGACCTTAGCGGAAACTGGTGTAAGGATAGTACCCGCTATTCCTGCTTGGTATCACAACCCTCAAACCATTGAGGATTTAGTTGATTTTGTTGTGGCTCGCGCTCTAGATCAATTAGATATTGACTGTATACCAATTCAACGATGGCAAGGTCATTTATAGAAATTAAAAATTAATAATTAAAAATGGAATAACTAAATTTTTAATTTTTAATTCTGTTTTGCTCTATGGTGGCAACAGCTATATTCATCTCTTTTTCCCTGGTGTATTCTGAACTTCTGCTGCAATTTTGAATTCGTTATGGCTGTAATTCGCTTAATTATCTTGATTACGGCAATGGTGGGACTAATACTATTATTAGTCCAAAACTTGTCACCCTCACTGCCACTAGTGTTTCTAGGAATACGAACTCAAGCATTACCATTAGCATTGTGGATTTTATTAAGTATCACTGCTGGTATTTTCACATCTTTAATAATTACCGGGTTATTAAAATTTGCTACTAATTTAAATTTACAAGCACAACAACCAATACCCAAATCAATTCCGACTCCACACCGTGTCAAACAAAATACTTCATCTCCTAAAAGTTCTCCACCGACCGTTAGTCAAGCTGATAATGAATTTGATGATTGGGAAACAAATCGGGATCAAGATGATTGGGATGATGGACAAAATTCACAACCACTACCAGAAACTTCCCCAAATCAACAAAGTTCTAATTCCCGAGCTAGTTCTGTTTATTCCTATAGTTCCCAATCACCAAAAAATACCGCTGTGGGTAAAACTGAATCCGTTTATGATGCTGATTATCGGGTAATTATTCCCCCTTATCAAGAATCAGGAAAAAATCAAGATCAAGTAACAGATGATGATGACTGGGATTTTTTTGAAGATGATGATTTTCAGGGTGATGAAGAAAATAAGCCACAGAAACGTTGATTTAAGTCTACATAATAATTAAGAATTTTACAGGAGAAAAATACTGATGATTAATATATTAAAAGGAGTTAACATCTACTTAATTGGCATGATGGGTGTTGGTAAAACAACAGTAGGAAAGTTACTAGCAAAGGAATTTGGTTATGGATTTGTAGATACAGATGAAGTGATAATCAAAGCCGCGGGTAAATCTATCAACGAAATATTTGCCGAAAATGGTGAAGCAGAATTTCGACAATTGGAGAGCGATGTTTTAGCTCAAGTTTGTGCTTATACTAAGTTAATTGTAGCTACTGGTGGGGGTATTCCTATACAGCAGCAGAATTGGAGTTATCTCCATCATGGTTTAATAATTTGGTTAAATGCACCAATACAAATAATATTACAGCGATTAGCGGCAGACAATACCAGACCACTTTTGCAAGATGCTGATATGGAAAGTAAATTGAAATCGCTTTTAGAACAACGTCAACCAATGTATTCCCAAGCTGACTTACATATTACTATTAGTCCTACCGAAACACCAGAAGAAATTGCCATACGCATATTAGCAACAATTCCCAGTATTCTGAAAACGCAATAATTCTTTCTGGGAAGTGGGAATTACAAATTCTCTGTACAGGATAAAAAATAAAAAGAAAACTTGCAAAGATTACAGAGAAAGAGTTTCATTAGTTATCAACTTAATAGAAAAGTTTAGGAAACAATTAAAGATTTTTCTTTAATTGTTTCCCGCAAGACTAATTTAAAATCTCTACATTCTCTTCCTAGTGATGATGATGGTGGTGAGTAATAGCTGATTGTGAATTAACAGCCATTCCTTCCGTTTCCATCAACTCTGCTATATGTGCATTTGCCCATTCAGCAGCCATAGCTAAAAATTGCGGATTATCATTAACACAAGCCATTTGTAAATAATCTACATCTGGATGTTGTTTTTCCAAATCATGAATAATGTGATGAACATCTAACAAAGTTTCATGATTTTCTGTGGCAAAACCAATGGGCATAAATAGTAACGCTTTTGCACCCAATTGAATCAAATTTTGAGCAGCTACTGTAGCATTTGGTTGTGTCCATTCAATTAATGGGGTATCGTGGTTCAACCAACCTACAGAAATTAACGGGTAATTGTTAATTAACTTATTTCTAACCAACTCATACATTGCTTGACTTTCATCAATTCCAGATGTAAAGCCTTTAGCTTTGTGGGGACAACCATGATTCATCAAGATAATCCCAATTTGCGAAGGTAAATAACCTGTAGCCAAATCAGTATGAATTTTTTCTTCTACCAAATGCGCCATTAAATCAATATATTTTGGCTCATTGTAGAACGAAGGAATATATCTTTGGGCTTTGATCCAATGTTCATCACCATCAGCTAATTCTACCAGGGCATTATTCACCTGTTCAATAGCGATACCACTGGTAAAAATGGAATCAACAACTAATAATGGATAAATCAGAAGTTTGCTAAAGCCTTGATCTTTAATTGTGGCTAAAACTTGGTTTGGTAAAAAAGGAGCGCAGAAGTTAAAAGCTTTGAAAACTTGAACATCATTACCCCATTTATGTTGTAATTCGTGTTCAATACCTGCTCTTTGTCTTTCAAAGATGGCATTATGTGGGGAAATAAAATCATGATGTGTGTGTCCCCATTCGTGGCGATCAAATAATGCCAAAAGCTTGGCTAAAGGGGGATAAATCCAAGTAGGAACAGGTGCGAATTTAGCAGTCAGTAAATTTAAAGCTTGTTCGTTATAATTGGCAAAATCTTCATAGCTTTCGACTTCGCCATAACCCATGAGTAATACGGCTACACGTTCTTTACTGGGTAAATGCTCGTGGGTATGGGTAGCGTGCAGTTTTTCCGGGGTTGCAACCACAATGAGTTCCTCAAGATAACCAAAACAGAGAGACAAGCCTAGAACATTACTAGATGATCTCTCTTAATTTGTAGCATAATATCCTATCCAGGGGGATAGGGTAACTATAAACATAAAAATATACATCTGAGGCATTGAACGATCTTGTTAACGGTGATTAATCAACGGTATGCTCCCGTTAGTCCCGAAATAAATTTCCGGGCTTATGACTAAGCTATGTTAAAACTTGCAGCTACTTGTTCATCAGTTGGTGCAGGTTGGTCTTTTTTCAATAAGTCCCGCATCCGTTGAATCGCGCCAACGCGATTAACACCGAAAGTTGGCTGATTTTGCAATGACTCAATTATGGCAGTTACTAAGGCAAGGCGATAGCGCAAGCGCTGACTTGTCAGTTCGCTAGATGGTAGTTTGAATATCTGTTCTTTAAGTTCTTGTAACAACATAGATAGCTCCTATGCTTGAATGGTTGTCTAATATATGTTGTCTATATATATTATAAACAATCTCGCTTTATCCGTCTAATTTGCGCGATACCTGCGGCGTATCCCTGACGGGACTCGAAGAGAGCGTAGCTGTCGCACTGTCAGTTCCAACGAAGTGTTAGGTTATATTTGGATCTGGCACTTGTAAATCACGACATATCTTTCTAGCAAGTAAGTTGTTAATCTCACGGTGGCGTGGAATAGACGTTGACCTTTGTGCAGCCCGATTGACATAAATAGTATGGCTACCACCTTCTCTTAAAAACTCACAACCATTGGCTTCAAGATGACGAACTAAGTCTAGACGCTTCATGCAACTGATAAAAAAATAGGTTCACGAATAACGTCCTGATCTTGAAGTAGTTCCTCTGTTAAAAAGCGGTTAGCTTCAAGTACCAACTCAATAGCTTCCTCCAGATTAACTCTTGCTTCATCAAGAGTATCAGCTTGAGTATTTGCTCCAGGTAGTTCTTCAACAAAACCTATGTAGCCTTCAGAGACTTTCTTGAACACTTTAGTTAATTTAAAATTCATAGTTACACTTTATATATGTTTTCAATAAGTATATCACCAAAATTGGGGCAAAAACAGCTATTTACAGACGATTCCTAGGTCGCGCTAGTTCCCTCCGGGACGCTTTGCGAACGCTATCGCACTTTATCAATTTCTCACGCTGCTTTCGCTAGTGGCATGAATATTTCAACGGATTCAAACGGTACAGATATTTTGTCTTCTTCTGTCCGTTCAATTAATCCCAATTCTTCCAGGCGATTTACGTCTGTGTGTACGTTTGAATAGTTTCTTTCGGCTGTTTTTGCCAGCGCGTAAATACTGCATGGCTCTATTTTGCTTAAAGTATCAAGCAAATCAAGTCGAGCAGGCGTTAGCTCGCTAAAAAGTGATTTTGCAGATTCAAATGAAAGTCTAAAATTTACTGGCTTTCCAATTTCGGAGTCTTTAATTTGTTGACGAGCGGCTCGGATTGCAGAACCACCCTTGGCTACTTCAATAATTGCTTTCATGATTCACTCCAGGTTTCAATGTCTTTTTCAAAATCGTCAAGCAATTTATCAATGCTTGTGAACTTGTAATCTATTTCGTGTGAATTTATATGTTTATGATCTCCTTTTCCGCGTTCGTTGTCATATCGAATTCTACATTTTCCATTCTGCCCGTAAAATAATCTGTATTTGTATTTATGTGTGCTTGGTGGTGTTGGCTCTGGTAATTCCCATATAACAACCTCGACGATTGATCCGTCGTCATGAACTTCTTTTGCTTTGGCGATTAGAGTGGCCTTCATATATTGCATTGTAGCAATATATTTAACTTCTGTCGAGTAGCAATATTATGATCTGAACGGCACAGTTTAGCGATTCCTGCGGAGCGCTTCGCTATCGCACTTTACAATCCAACCTACAAGCGATTCCTAGGTCGCGCTTCGCTATCCCACTTTCTGCACTAATTGCACAAATAACTTCTCATACACAATCAAGTTTAGTTTTTTGCAGACTCATTCAGTTGCTGCTGAATCTGTTGAACTTCCTCGATCGATAAACCTGTTGAAGATACAATAAGATTGAGTGCCACGCCACCGCGTAGAAGATTAAGCGCGATCGCCCGCTTCTCCTCTTTCCGAGCATCTCTTTCGATCGAACGATAAACAGTGGATTCCTGCATGATGTCTCTCCGTAGTATGCGATAAACGATCTCATCTTCTAATTTTAGCCCAGCCAAAATCCCTGATGCTGCCATCAGGTTTGCTTTTGTCGTAGGGTCTGCAATCTGATCCACCCTTTGAGCTACTTGGCGCAACGTTTCCTCGGCATTCACACTTTCACCCAAAACCGCAAAGGGAATCAGCCCAGAATGTTGCAGGAACAGTGATGCAGGTTGTTCCCACAATCGGATGACATCAAACTCATGGCGCGTCCGCTCCATCATAAAGCTCGTTTGATAAGCCAACTCTGATCTAGTCTGCTTTAAGTAAATTACGACCTGTCGCATTGGTTTAGTCGGATCTTTTCGGTACATTCGCACACGGTAATCCAAAATGCGAAATGGAATATTATTTTTAGGGAGCGTTTGAGCGATTCCTACGGAGCGCTTCGCTATCGCCTCCAACTTAAAACTGAAAATATCACAACATTGCTCGCTCCAATACTTTGTTATACAGCGATCGCCTATAAATTTCTTGATTTTGCGATCGCCAGTCCTATGGGTCGTGATTTTTAGGCGATTACTAGGTCGCGCTAGTTCCCTCCGGGACGCTTTGCGAACGCTATCGCACTTAAACCTGCAAGATCAGTATCGAACGATGAAGACAGTAATACATGACGCTAACACACCCTAAGACTTTTATTTGTGTAAGTTTTGATTAATTTAATTTAATTGATTTTTTGAGATAAATTACTCTATTTCCCAGTCTTCCAATTGTAGTTGTGGGATGCGTGAAAATTCTTTAGTATTATGGGTAACTAAGATCAAATTATTCGCTAAAGCAATAGCACCAATTTGTAAATCGTAAGCTCCAATAGGTGTTCCGTTAGCAGCAAGTTGGGCGCGAATCTCTCCGAAAATTAGAGCAGACTGGTCATCAAAAGGCAAAGACACAAATTGACTCAAAAATCCTTACTGTAACCTCAGATTACGCTCTGGGTTAGCACTACGAATTGATCCGTAAAATAATTCACCCTTCACAACTGAAGAAACAGCGACTTCTGAAAGTGGTATATTATCCAGCTTTTGTTTTAAATGAAAGTTTTTGCCCTTGAGATAAATAATACAGGCATTAGTGTCTAGCAGATAAATCATCAAAATAGCTCTCTTTCTGCTTGTTCTGGCTGTGAATGTCTGATAAATGTTTCATCTTGAATACAACCATAAAAATCACTCAATTTTGTTGTTGTTTTTGTTGGTGATGCTGATTCATAGACAAGAATAATATCTAATTCCGTTCCTTCTGTTGTTTCGGGTAGTTGAATTTGTAAAAGTCCATTTTTACCAATTAGCGATAGCGTTCGCAAAGCGTCCCGGAGGGAACTAGCGCGACCTAGGAATCGCACTCTCATACTGTGCATAACTATTTACCTCTTTTGAATATCTATTCTTTAAGTTCTTGTAACAACATAGATAGCTCCTATGCTTGAATGGTTGTCTAATATATGTTGTCTATTCAGTATATTATAAACTATCTCGCATTATACGTCTCATTTGAGTGATAGCGCAAGCACTGACTTGTCAGTTCGCCGATTTCACTTAACACCAAAAGGCGATTTCTAGGTCGTGCTTCGCGATCGCTCTTTTCCCCGTATATATCGTATATTAAGTATTAGAACCCAGATCAAATTCCTAAACTTCTAAAATTCATGTAATTACTACAAGGATTTAACTGTGATTACAAATGCTAGTAGCCTTACCCTTAGCAATCTCCGTCAAACCTTTGGCTTGAGACTCAATTCTAGCGATCGCTTTTTTGATGAATGGTTAAATAATTCACCAACACTAACCGAAGCGGAAATACAAGGACTAGATCGCCTCACTAGCAACTATACCTATCTCAGTCAAGAAGAACCGCCCCTTGAAGAAATTGTTAAGCTTGTTGTAGTATCGCCACTGCTAGATTTGGCTGGTTTCTATCAATTTCCTTTTTTGGTAAAAGCAGAAGTAAGTACCAGTATCGAAGTTGCTGACGAAGCTAATGCTATGGTGGTTCAAGGCAGAATTGATATTTTGGTAATCCAAGATAGTTTTTGGATTTTAGTAATTGAATCAAAACCTGCAAGGCTAGACGTTACAGCAGGAATTCCTCAAGCACTCACCTACTTGTTGACCGCTCCTAATTTGCAGTCAAGTTGCTATGGAATGGTTACAAATGGAAGAGAAGTATTGTTTTTGAAATGCAATCGCCACCAAAATGTCCCTCAATATACGCGATCGCATACTTATCGGTTACTTGAAAATACAGCAGAACGCATCCAAGTTTTACAAGGACTTAAACAAATTGGGGCTTATATTGGCGATTTGAGGAGTTAGGCGATTACTAGGTCGCGCTATCTCTTTGAGACGCTACCGCGAACGCGATCGCACTTTATCAATCCAACCTACAAGCGATTCCTACGGAGCGCTTCGCTATCGCACTTTATGAATCTAACCTACGAGCGATTCCTACGGAGCGCTTCGATATAATGGCTAAGTTGAGTGGCGGATAACATCAGGCGCATCACCACTAAGATATCGCCCCCGTCCGCTCCAACGTGTTCTTCTATCTTGCTTTCGTGATAAACTCACAACTTCTCTACCGCTTTCAGCTTGTTGCTTTTGCAAATCAGCAAAGATAGCTTTCAAGTCATGATTGAATGACCGAGAATACTGTTCACGAATTCTGTGGATCTCTTCCACAATCTCATCATGAAACATAATCAACCTCCTAGAAGTTCATAGGGTGTACAAAGAATCGGGAATTCGTATCCAAAATCAATGCTGATCTCCGCCAATTTTCGCTGAATTTGAGCATTGGCAATGTGCTTGCAATTCCATGTCAGCAGATAATCCATTCCGTGAACAGTTGCAACTGCGATATGAACAGCATCAACATCAGCTTTTGCTGGAAGGTTGCTGCGGCCTAAAAATTGCTCTGCTAAATCCAGCACTGATTGGTTTAAGTTGAGTAATGATAGATTGCTAAGAATTTCTAGTCGTTGAGATGCAATTTTGGCATCTCCTTGGGTAGTTTCTTTCAAGACTGCTTGGGATGAGTACAGTTGAAAGTCACTGCGCCGTGTATTCCACCACTCCCTCGTTATCTCAATATTAGCTGCCACAATAATGTCTCTGCTTGGTCGAGCAGTAAGGTAGCCTAAGATACTGGTTTCAATATAGACAGTTTCACTCATACACGGTAGATTGTAAGCTACTTCATTTTAGCTTATATTTTAGGTGCGTTACATTTCATTAACGCACCCTACAAGATCGGCGATCGCACTTTAACGGGCTTATCGGTTTGGTATAATGTCTAAAGTGAGCGTCGGCGGATATGACCGAAACAAAGTAGAAAAACACTATTCCGTCTGCTCCACCGTTTTGTTAGAATATAAGACTTTGATGACCACGAACTCTTGGATTCACTCCCATATGCCCTCAGATCCTGGCCATTTCTTCCAACTTTTACTTGTTTTGTCATACCAAAGAGCCCTATTGTTGTATATTCTCACGCCCAAGTTCCGAGAACTGTCAAATAGCTCTATATAATCAGATGTACGACTTACTTCGGTCAACTGACTGTGAGGTGGATTATCACGCTTCTCTAGCCAATTTAAGCCTGACTGCTTAATAAATCTTCCAGTCTTGTATCTAAAAGAGTTACGGGAAGTGGGAATAGGGTCATTGTTTTGAGAATTTTTTACGGCATTTTGAAGATTAAGTGCTTGCTGATTAATTCTATTAACTTCATTGGAGGAGCCTCCAACGTAAACCAGGTTTGCCTTCACGTATCCCTTTCCATGATTACCGTACCCATCTAAGCATTTACCAAAAGCTTTCTTTGTACAGACATAGGCAGATTTTGCTTGCAAAAAAAATACATCTTTATTTGAGTCGGCATTATATGCGGCACTTAGGGCAGACTGAATAGAGAGTATTTCGCTCTCTAGTTGATCAATCTTTGCTCTGATTTCTTGCTGTTGCCCTGTTTTTGGGTTTGGGAATTTCACCAACTGGTCAAGCATGTTTTTAATTTCATTGAGCCTACTGTAGCTGGATGATGATTGACTAATTAGTGAGACTTTACTTCCCTGTGCTAAGAATTCTGAAGTAAAAAAACCTCCATTGCTACTTTCATTGACCTGAGTGTATCCAGTAACTACATATCCACTGGGAATCACCCCTGGTAGTTTTCC
>JANMGZ010000564.1:0-1927 GCA_031374905.1 Dolichospermum sp. OTE_70_metabat_362_sub | reverse complement strand
ATTTTTCTCCTCATCCACCCTTGCAATTTTACCTGGTTTAGGGAATGAAACAGCCCTGCCCTAATCCCCCCTAATTCCCCTTCATTCCCCTTCACTTGTATTGTATCCTAGCGATATAGCGGTTATCGGTCGGAGGCAATAAAATATAGGGCGCAGGCCCTGCGCCCCTACGGTTTTGCGATTTACCGACTGTATATCAGTCAAGTGCATACCGCTATAACGATCAATTTAATCCGAATTTCAGTGAGAAAATTGCCGTTTTAATGCTGCAAAAACTGGACAAGGGGCGGAGATTTGTAAATTCTCCGGTTTACTCCAAGTAAAAGGAGCTTTTTGCGCCGCAGACATCCATAAAAGTTTTTTAGCTCTGGTCATGGCAACATAAAGTAAGCGATATTCTTCAGCGATTTTCAGGTATTTTGATTCTTCCCAAGCTTGGTTAATATCCGGTATGGGTTTTTTGTGAAGTCCCGCCCGAATTTGAGCGCGGGCAACTTCTGATAAAGTAAAATCACCTAAAAATTGTCCTTGGGGAGGAATCCAAAATCTCCCAGGAATTAAATTTTCATGGAGAAACGGCAAAAATACATAATCCCAGTCTAGCCCTTTGGCTTTGTGCATGGTGATAATTGTTAATTGTCCGGCTTTGGTATATTGTGCTTCCACATTTTCAGGTTCTACAGATTCAAATCTTTCGGAACTAACAATTTCACTTAAAGCTAATATCATTGCCCCCATTGAACTATTCCCAAAAATTTGTAAATTTACCCTTTCTGCGAGTTTATCCGCAGTCGCTAATTCCGCTTGATCATATTTTAAAGTTAAGGCGAAAAAAGAAATTATTTGATAAAATGGTAATTCTAAATAAGCACGAAGTAAACTCCGACAAAGATGAGCCGCTTTTTGGACTATTTCTGTTTGAGGTGTGGCTAAAGGACCCGGATATAAAAATTCTTCGGGTAAACTAGCGAGAGTGTTAATATCTTGAGTAGGAATTAATTGCCGTTCGACAAGAACATCTAAAGTAGCTTTGAGATAATCGGGAGAATGAGGACGCTCACAAAACTGTAATAATGATAATATTTCTTGAGGAATATGAGAACGCCGTTCTTTTTCTCCCACATCATAAAGTTTAATTTTATGTTCTTTACATATTGGTTCTAAAGCAGCAGCTAACCATCGTCCTTGACGATTTTCTCGCACTAATATGGCTGCACAAGCTTGGGGATTTTCTGTAAATAGTTCAATTGCTCTTTGAGAAAGTAATTCAACTGTATGATGAATATCTCTAGGAGTATAAAGTTCTAAACCTTTTCCCACAGGTTGAGGATTGCCATTTTCTTGATTAACTGATTGAATTTTCTGATTTCTAAATGGTGGTTGTCTACTGTTAGTTTTAGCAAAATCCTGATTATTAACCCATTCTAAAGTAAAGTTAGCAGCATCAATAATTATTTGTGTACTGCGACCAGCTTGATCCATTTGTGCCAGTCTATCTTGAATTTGACAATCTTCGCAAAATTCCCGAAAATAAATCGGGTCAGCAGGTGTGAAAGTGGAATTAATGGCTTGATTAGGATCACCAACTCTGATTAAATTCAAAGTTGATTTATCTAATTTATCTCCAAAATCTTGACTAGCGAGTATTTCTAATAACTCTGTTTGTAATGGGCTAGAATCTTGAGCTTCATCTTCAAAAACAGCAAAAACCTTACTTTGTTCAATGCGGCAGGTACTAGGATTTCTCAAAACTTTTAAAGCCCCTAAAATCATATCATCATAATCATGCAATTACAGGATTTTATTGATTATGATGATATGATATTAGGAGCTTTAAAAGTTTTAAAAAATCCCAGCACCTGCCGCATTGAACAAAATAAAGTTTTTGCTGTTTTTGAAGATGAAGCTCAAGATTCTAGCCCCTTAC
>JANMGZ010000207.1:0-2782 GCA_031374905.1 Dolichospermum sp. OTE_70_metabat_362_sub | reverse complement strand
TCGCCTGATTACGCGAGTAAAGGAACTTTTAGAAAAGTTGCAGAAAAACTAGCATGGTTAGCAACCGAAAGAGTCAAAAATCAGGGATGGGAAATCGAGCCTTGTGAATTAAGATATGAGACAAGCTAAAACACTGGTTTTTATTGATGGTATTTTGGAAAATGTGAAAGAATTAATTTCCACAATTATCACAATGTCCACAACGCCAATTAACAGTTGTTGTTTCAAACCCAAAAGCATTTAATAAAAACTGCCAACGACATTTTTTAGTAGTGAGATATTCACTCATTTGTTTAGCAGCTTGGAATTGTGTAACGAGTGGATTTCCTGATTTTGACGAAATAGAATAATGAAAAGGATCAAGCCATTCCAATTGTCCATTACTATGCAGAAGGGAAAGTGCCACAGCACTATTAGGAAATTCTTTAATTACAGTATTTATTTCTCCTTGGGTTGGTAATTGTTTCGCTAATTGTTGGGCTTTTTGTTGTTGAGATTTCATTTGTGCTGCAAAAAAATTCTGTCTTTGCTTATCTTCAAAATCTAACAATCCCGTTGGTTCACTTACCAAAGTTAAAACATCAGCAAGTTTGCCATCTCTTCCCGCCCTGCCTATTTCTTGCACATATTCAGATAACAAATGTGGCGCATGAAAATGGACAACCCAAGCCACATTCGATTTATTTATGCCCATGCCAAATGCACAGGTACATACCACAAAAGGGATTTTTCCACCCAACCAACTAGCTTCAATATTTCGACGTTCGGCTGGACTTAATCCCGCGTGATAACTAGCAGTTTCAAATCCATTTTCTGTTAACCACTGGGTTAAATTTTCGCTATCTCTTCGAGTCCGCACATAAATTAAACCAACTTGCTTTGGTCGTTTTTGAATAAACTTTAATAATTGTTGTTTTCTGCCTTTAGGAGTCCAAGCAATACTTACAATAGGATTTAAATTTTCTCGATAAGGATTAATCTGAAAAATCTCAGGTTGATCTAATTTTAAAACTGTAGAAATAATCTTTTGAGCTACAGGATCAGCCGTTGCCGTAAAAGCTGCTATACTAATTTTTGTTCCCGGTGGTTTTGATTTTAGTAACGCCTCACGCACAGCCCCTAAACGCCGATAAGCGGGACGGAAAGTATCACCCCACTGTACTAAACAATGGGCTTCATCGAGAATTAAACCATTAATTTGCAGTTGAGGATCACATAGCCTTTTCCACACCGCTGGACTTAATAAAGTTTCAGGTGATAAATACAATAATCTTAATTGCTGTCTTTCCAAAGCTTGCAAAGTTGCCTGACGTTGAAATGGAGTTAATTCACTGTGTAAAAGTGCTGCTTTTTGTGATAGTTGCCGTAATTCCTCAACTTGATTTTCCATTAGTGCCACCAAAGGAGAAACTATTAAAGTTAATCCTGTTTGTAGTAGTGCGGGCAGTTGAAAACAAATGGATTTTCCCCCACCTGTGGGCATAATAATTAGTGAATCTTTTTGTGATATTAAACAGTTAACAATTTCTTTTTGGGGAGGACGAAAATCGTCATATCCCCAAATTGCTTTTAATGCAGTCCGCACATCTTGCCAAGATTGTGTAATTGGGAAATTCATGATCAAATTGACAATTGTTAATTATTAATTGTCAATTGTTCATTGTCCCTTGTCAATTACCAATTAGTTCTTGATTATTCCATTCCAAAGTATCGCCAATATTTTCCCCATTATGGTAAGCAGCCAGTAATACTTCGCAGGTTTTACCATAGGATATCGCACCAGTGGCATCAAGAGCGATCGCCCCAAAATCTCGATTATTCCTCTTAGCTTCTGTAAATGATCGCTGCATAGCCTCTTTTAATGACATTCCATCAGTAACGCGCACCACAACCTTAGCAGCTAAACACTCATCAATAATATCTTCCCCAATCCCCGTACAACTAACCGCCGCCTGACTAGTCGCATAATTACCCGCTGGCATCGCCGAATCACTGACTCGCCCAATGCGTTCAAAGCCCTTACCCCCAGTCGAAGTACCAGCGGCTAATTTACCATAGCCATCTAAAGCCACGACACCAATAGTCCCCCTACCAGCACTTTCTGCCATTTCTGGTTCTGCTACCACCCCAGCCATCGTTCTTTTAAAGTTATCCTTGCGTTCTAGAGTCCACTCATTCAAGCGCAAATCAGTTAAACCATTGTAAATAGGAACTTGTAACTCCCTCGCTAACTCAGCCGCACCATAATCAGATAAAACCCGATCATCTGCATTTTGTAAAAACAGTGCCATTTCAATCGGATTCTTTACCCGTGACACATTAATTACACCACTAAACCGCCCGGTTGTCCCATCCATCATGGACGCACTCATGCGGATTTGTCCATCAGATTGGAGGACAGAACCAGTCCCAGCATTAAACCGGGGTTCATCTTCCAACATTTGACAACCCAGAACTACCGCTTCAGTTGCATTTGCACCAGTAAGTAACAGAGCATAAACTTCTTCAACAATTTTAGAAAGGGAGTTGCGGACTGCTATCAATCCCCCCTTCCCTTGGAGAGAACTACCAGCCCCACCATGAATAATTAATTTAGGTTGCATTTGTAATGTCATTTATTTTCTTAGTTGTCAATTGTCAGTTGTTAGTTGTCAATTGTCAATTTTTTGCGTGAGAACGACGACGACGGCAACGTTCTGAGCAATATTTCACTTCATTCCAGCAATCTTCCCATTTTTTTCGCCAAGAAAATGGGCGTTGACAGACTACGCAAATTTTTTCA
>JANMGZ010000205.1:0-2212 GCA_031374905.1 Dolichospermum sp. OTE_70_metabat_362_sub | reverse complement strand
GGCTGAACTAGGTGTGGGTATTAAATTTAAGAAAAAAATGAATTTTTATTTTTCATTTTCGAAGTTTCAAGGTTTTAATAAGTTAACTAATGATAGTTATTTTGCATTTAGCGAAATCACAAATTTGGGTTATAATGTCTCATTAGCCATGAAGTATCGAATTGATAAGAAAGTAAAAAAGGCAGTAGAATAGGTTATTCTACTGCCTAAATATTTGTGAATTAAAGTTTTGAAAACTTTGTGGTCCAATTTATACCGTTTTCTACGCCAATAAACTCAAGTATGTAGATACCACTTTGTAAGTTGTTTAATTCAATCTGCCCAGAACTTTGAACAACCTGTCCTTCAGCTTTTAAGCAACCATAGATATCAATTACCTTAAATTTAATTTCGCCCTGAAAATTAGAGTTGATTTTATAGTTTAAATTATTATTATCAAGTGGATTAGGATAAATTGAAACGAATTTATTTAAAGTAATGTTATTTTTTAAACCAGTAGGTATAAATTCTTCTGGACTATTTATGTTATTTGTTAATATTGTTTCCGAATAAGAATGTTTATTTTCTAATAAACTAGTTTTTTGGGAGTTACTTTCTATGCATGTAGCGCAATAGGCTTCAAAGTTTGCTGAGTCCATTGTTTCAAAACCATCTTTTAGTTCAATTTCAATTCCGGCTGTAAAGTTTACTAAATCGGTAGTATTGATTATAACATTGTTACCTCCAGCTATGGAAAGATAAGAATTTGATTTTTTATGTGTTCTAGAGCTAATTGTTTCATTTTTGACTTCATCGAATTCAGGACAACAGGTTTTAATTTTATTTACCTTAATTGGGGTTGGTAAAATGCCTAAAGTTTCCTCATCAAGATGGGACAGTAATTCAATAGTACCAGTGAAATCCTTCGTTTCATAGCAGTTTTTAACAGATACTTTGTAAACAAAAGTGTTTGAAACAGGAAGTAAATGTCCATCATCGTCTTTACCTTCCCAAAAAACTTGATGATACTTAGATGACCCACCTTCCATATAACTATCAACTAATACGTTTGGATTATATTCAAGTTTGTTATAAAAAATGCCTCCCCATCTATCAATAAGGCTAATTTTTATCTCCATGGCATTTTCTACTTTAAAGTTCCAAGGTCTGCCCTCTATACCATGATGAGTATTTGGAAATATAGCTCTTTTGCCGCAGCAATATACTTGTAGAGGATCATCTAGTCTTGGATCTTTACAAGCATTAACACATGGATCATATTCAATCAATTCCACATCATCAATAAAAAGATATGTAAGATCCGAAAAATCTTCATTTTGAGTAATAACAATATTTGCTAACTCATTACCACTTCCTCCATCAACCTCTTCGGGTACTCTAAAGTATTCTTCGAAACTATACCATTGATGCTGCGAATTAGCTGGAATCTTAAATTTAATTGCATTAAACCATTTAACATTACTACTTAAAGAAGTATTGGCGTTCCAATATGTTGAGTATTTAGCAAAATGAATTACTATACCAGATTCCTTACCAATATTACTGTAATAGGGATTGTTTTGATTTCCAATGGACATTCTTAATTTTAGTTTGTAATATCTACCTGAAACTAAGTTATTAGTAAGTGATGTTCTTACACCCTCAATTTGATTTCCCGAAGAACTACTTTTAGATAGGATCATTCCTGCACATTTATTTGTATTAATTGGTGGACTTCCAGTGGAAATAGCTATTGAACCAGGGATAGTAATTGAAGGGTCCCACCAGTCAGCAGTAGTGCAGCCATTTCCTCCAAAAAATGAGCCACAATCATCAGGAGAATAAGTTGCAATTGACCAATAGTCACATCCGTTTAGGGGTTGATTACTATTACTAATATCTCCGGGTTCCGTATTTATACGTTGATGAAGTCTGGTTCCATTTTCAAAACCTCCGTTTCTAATGAGATTATTTTGTCCTATTGCATTGTAATTTAAAATTATAAAAAGTATTATTATGTATTTCATATTTAGAATCTTTTAATTATCGAGAGTGTATTGATTGAATTGAAGCGAATATCATTATGTTCTTTGGGGAATAGGTTTTCAAAAGGGTCATTAATTTCTTGGAAATTGTAAGAAATACCTGACTGAAATTGGATATCAATTTTGTATTTTTTTGGTGTGAATTGTAGACCTGTCATTATTATAAAAGAATTGTTGTAAAACAATGA
>JANMGZ010000175.1:0-4753 GCA_031374905.1 Dolichospermum sp. OTE_70_metabat_362_sub | reverse complement strand
CCTGACTTTAGAAGCAGTGGTTCAGGCGCTTTATCTCGCTATGGACGTTTCAGCCCGATTTATCGTCTTGCAAATGATGGCGCAGGTATAACTGTTAACGTCACACCTAGTGATAAATTTGCATTAAGTGCAGCTTATTTTGCAACAGGTAGAAATATTGCTGCTAACCCCGAACCTGGAAGCGGACTATTCGATGGTAGTAACAGCATCTTTGGTCAATTGGCTTTCAAACCCAGTAAAGCCATAAACATTGGTCTAACCTACGCACATTCTTATCAGCGCGGTTTAGCCAATTTATTTGGAAACACAGGAAGTGGCTTTGCGAATGGTCTGGCTACTACTGCCGCTAATAGAAGTGAATCTAACAACTACGGTATACAAGTTAGCGTACAACCTACACCGAAGATTACTCTTGGCGGTTGGGGTGGTTATACAACAGCCAGTACCTTAGTCGGTACTCCGTCTAGTGCTGAAATGTTCTACTGGGCTGGTACAGTGGGTATCAAAGACTTCTTGAAAGAAGGTAATACTTTAGGTTTTATCTTCGGTCAACCACCTAAAGTGACTGGTACTAAAATTGGTTCTGTAACATCCAGCGGAGAAACAGGCACTTCTTATCACATCGAAGGTCTGTACAAGATGAAGCTTTCCGACAACATCATGATTACTCCTGGTGTGTTGGTAATCTTAAATCCTGAGCATAATGATAGCAACGCTAACGAATTGGTTGGGACTCTGCGGACTACCTTCACTTTCTAGAATTAAGTTAGGTTAGTAGTTAGGATTTAGCGAGTTTAGTCGCATAGGTAGGGGTAAAGCATGAGCTAAACCCCTATTTTTGTATGTGAAAATTGATAAAATCCTATAGAATTAAAAATGTAGATGTGTTTCATAAAACGGTTCTACATTTTTTATTTTTGAATTTTGGGATATAAAAAATAGACTGATGAATTTAATAGCATCTACCTTAACTTCTATTCTTAGTACCGAAAATGCCGTTCTATCATGGGAAAATCTCACCTCCACCCAACAACAAAATATCCAACAAGGGATAGACTCTAAAAGCCACCCCAGTTGTGTTGTTTATCCCCACAGCCAAGCCGAATTAGCCGCAATTATCACCACTGCTAACCATCATAAATGGCGGGTTCTGACCTGTGGTAGCGGCAGTAAAATCAATTGGGGTGGTTTAGCTAAAAATATTGATATTGTTGTCAGTACCGAACTGATTAACCAACTCATAGAACACGCTGTAGGTGATTTAACTGTCACCGTCGAAGCCGGGATGAAATTTGCCCAGATTCAGGAGATTTTAGCTAACCATAACCAATTTTTAGCACTTGATCCTGCTTTTCTCGATTCTGCTACGATTGGTGGTATGGTTGCTACGGCTGATACAGGTTCTTTGCGTCAACGTTATGGTGGTGTACGTGACCAACTTTTAGGTATAACTTTTATCCGCGCAGATGGACAAATAGCTAAAGCTGGGGGACGAGTTGTCAAAAATGTCGCTGGTTACGACTTAATGAAATTATTTACTGGCGCTTACGGTACATTAGGAATTATCAGCCAAGTCACTTTTCGAGTGTATCCTATTCCTGAAACTTCGGGAACTGTGATATTAACTGGGAAACCAGAAGCTATATCCCAAGCAACGCGAACTTTACAAGGTTCGGAATTAACACCAACTCAAGCAGATTTATTATCCAGTAAGTTAGTAAATAATTTAGATTTGGGGACAGGAATCGGCTTAATTGCTCGGTTTCAAAGTATTAATGAAAGTGTTCAAGAACAGTCAAAACGACTTTTGTTAATTGGCGAAAAGTTGGGTTTACAGGGGGTAATTTATGCAGAAAATCAGGAAGCTGATTTATGGAAACGATTACCAGAAAAAATACATTCTCATGTTTCAGAATCTACAATTACCTGCAAAATAGGTTTATTACCAACTGCGGCTGTGGAAATTATCAATCAAATAGAAGTTGGTTTAATTCACATTAGCAGTGGTTTGGGTTTGGTGCGTTTAGAAAATCAAGAGCAGATTTTGCCTTTGCGAAATTTATGTCAAGCAAATTCTGGGTTTTTAAGTATTTTATCTGCACCTGTTGAGTTAAAGGAAAGGTTTGATGTTTGGGGGGATATTGGTAATAGTTTGGAGGTAATGCGCGGAATTAAAACACAGTTTGATCCTCAAAATATTTTAAGTCCTGGTCGGTTTGTTGGTGGGATTTAAGATTTTATGATAACGAACCACAGAGGCACAGAGGTCACAGAGGTTAAGAGGGAAGAAAAATAAATGCAAGTTTCGGAAGGTTCGGTGAATAATACTGCTAGTATTAAGAATTTAAAGGGTTTTGATGCTAATCATCCACCTGATGCTAAGTTAATTGATAGTTGTGTTCATTGTGGTTTTTGTCTGGCTACTTGTCCTAGTTATCGGATATTAGGTAAGGAGATGGATTCTCCCAGGGGACGGATATATTTAATGGATGCTATTAATGAGGGTGAAATTGCTCTCAATACGGCTACTGTTGAACATTTTGATTCTTGTTTGGGTTGTCTAGCTTGTGTGTCTACTTGTCCTTCTGGTGTGCAGTATGATAAGTTGATCTCGGCTACTAGACATCAGGTAGAAAGGAATTATAATCGCAGTTTACCAGATAAGTTAATCCGGCAATTGATTTTTTCTCTGTTTCCTAATCCTGATCTTTTAAGAATTTTACTTTTTCCATTATTAGTTTATCAAAAGTTAGGAATTTCTAAGTTATTACAAGCGACTGGGTTAATTAAGGCTATATCTCCCCGGTTAGCAGCTATGGAATCTATTTTACCGGAAATTACTCTTAAATCTTTTCAGGATAATTTACCAGATATCATCCCAGCGAAGGGTGAAAAAAGATATCGGGTTGGTGTAATTTTAGGATGTGTGCAAAGGTTGTTTTTCTCTGGTGTAAATGAAGCAACTGTAAGAGTATTGACAGCAAATGGTTGTGAGGTGGTAATTCCTCAATCTCAAGGTTGTTGTGCTGCACTTCCTGAACACCAAGGACAAACTGAACAAGCGAAAACATTAGCAAGACAAATGATTGATAGTTTTGCTGATACTAATGTGGATTTTGTAATTATCAATGCTGCTGGTTGTGGTCATACTTTGAAGGAATATGGTCATATTTTAGCAGATGATACAGAATATGCTGCAAAAGCCAGAATATTTGCGGCAAAAGTTAAGGATTCACAGGAGTTTTTATTTGATGTGGGTTTAACTGCTAAACTTTCACCTTTGACTGATAAAAATCTTACTTTAGTTTATCAAGATGCTTGTCATTTATTACATGGTCAAAAAATTAGTGTCCAACCTCGTCAACTGCTAAAACAAATTCCGGGTGTGATTTTAAAAGAACCAATAGACGCGGCTTTGTGTTGTGGTAGTGCGGGGGTTTATAATATGTTGCAGCCGGAAGTTGCGGAAGAATTAGGTAAACAAAAAGCTGAGAATTTACTAAATACTGGTGCTGATTTAATTGCTTCTCCTAACCCTGGTTGTAGTTTGCAGATTAGTAAATATTTGCAGGGAAAAACTATTTCTGTTATGCACCCAATGGAATTGTTAGATTATGCGATTCGGGGGGATAAATTGGATATTTAGGAAAATATATGGCGGTTATCGCGCTTGATTGTGATAAAATATAGGGCGTAGACCCTACGCCCCTACACTTCGTGTTTTATCGTTCCCAAATTAAGTTCATTGCCTTTTTTATGATCTCTTTTTGTTGGACTAATTTGCTTAATTCTTCTGCTTCATATTGACCTTCAAAGGCTTCAATGGCTGCTTTTTCTAACGCTAAATCATAACCATCTTCTAGAGTTGCTGCTAATTCTGCTTCACTCATGTAAGTTCCTTTTGCTTTTTCACGAGAATTAGTGCGCTGAATTTGCTTGACAGAATTACGAATAGAAAGATTCCAAGACCTAGTAGTACGGTTTTCGGCAGATTGCTTAATTAAGTGTAGAAGTAAAATGATGCCAAAGCTAAATATTTTATTGAGTTTATCAGATTTGCTCATTTCTTCTAATTCTTCGACAATTAACAAGGCTTCTGTTATATTGCCTTGGTGCAGGAGTTCTTTGAGGGTAAGTAGTTCTTCCATGGGGATGATTTTCCTAATTTTTCATCGCTAAGGTTAATCCGTCGGCTATGGGAACTAAACTCAGGGTAATGCGGGAATCTTGATGTAATTTGCGATTCAAAGCCCGAATTTTGTTAGTTTGATTATCCTGTATTTCTGTATCTGCAACTTTACCTGACCACAACACATTATCAATGGCAATTAGTCCACCTGGACGAATTAATTCAAGACACTGCTCATAATAGTTTTCATAGTTACCTTTGTCAGCATCAATAAACGCAAAATCGAAAGTTCCCGCTTCCCCTGCTGCTAATAACTTATCTAATGTTTCTAAAGCTGGGGCAATATGCAAGTCAATTTTATCAGTTACTCCCGCTTCTTGCCAATAACGCCCAGCTACACTGATATACTCTTCACTAACATCACAGGCGACTATTTTACCATCTGCGGGTAAAGCCAAAGCTACTACTAAGGAACTATAACCAGTAAATACGCCTACTTCTAAAGTTTTCTTTGCTCCTATCAACTTAACTAATAATGCCATAAATTGCCCCTGTTCAGGAGATATTTGCATTCGGGACATTGTTAATTGAGAGGTTTCTTGACGCAGTTGGGTTAAAATAGTT
>JANMGZ010000159.1:0-3433 GCA_031374905.1 Dolichospermum sp. OTE_70_metabat_362_sub | reverse complement strand
GCCACAGTGGATGTCTTCGTCCATCCTTTGTTCTAAAATCTTCCACCTGCTTCAATTGTTCAATTAGACCAGCACTCATGATTTTTCTCCTCATCCACCCTTGCAATTTTACCTGGTTTAGGGAATGAAACAGCCCTGCCCTGCGGCGTGAGCGACGGGATTCTAGGGACGCTTTAATTGCAATGGGCAAAATCGCTTCTGGGTGTTCTGGTCAGTACAGCTTGCTTGATTACTCTTGCAAGCTCAGTAGCTTTAGCCCTGAGTTACTGACTCCTAACATTCCTAAGGACAGGGGATGATGTTCGTCAAATGCACCGATACCCATTAAGGTTGTGGTGACGGGGAGATTAAATAATTCTGCCAGTTGTTTAATTTCTTCGTGGGCATTTGCAGCGATCGCTCCTCCCCCAACATACAACAATGGCTGAGTATTTCCCTTTACACTGGGACTATTGATGACTAGATTTCTATTGTATTATATTAACGATTACCATAATTTACCAATTTGAACTAAATTTAGATAATTTATAACCAATATCTTAAAAATCGGTACTTTGCTAAGAGATCGTTACAAAATTACCGATATGTTATCTATTCATACAGGTTTTGGTATTACTTATAAAATTACAGATAATAATCATCCAAATCAACCAATTCGGATTTTAAAACAACTCAAAAAACCTACCGCATCTAAATTAGATATTGAAGCTTTACCTATTTTAGAACAGGAAGAAATATTAAACAAATTCTGGCAAAAATATCTAAAGCTTTTCAGAATAGAAACTCAAGCATTAGGTAAACTCGGCGAAAAATATGAACAAATTACTACAATTTATGAAAGATTTGAAGAACAAAATGAATATTTCTATGTCCAGGAATATATTGAAGGACACCCTTTAAGTCAAGAAATTCAACAAGGACAAAAATTATCAGAACCAAAAACCATATCTTTATTAATTGAGATTTTGGAAGTTTTTGAATATATTCAAAATAATCCTGGTTATCAAATTATTCATCGAGATATAAAACCAGATAACATTATTCGCAGAGATAACGATCATAAATTAGTTATCATTGATTTTGGTTTAGCCAAAAAAGTAACTATTGCAGGAATAAAAGTAGGTTCAGTTTTGGGAGGGACAAAAGGATATATTGCCCCAGAAATATTATTGGGAAAAGTATCTTTTGCTAGTGATATTTATTCTATAGGAATGATTAAAAGCAGCAAGTGGTAATTATGTAATTAAAGCTTGGGTGACAGATAGGTAATTGGTGATAAAATCCCCATATTCATCCTATTTTCATCCTGTACATCCTTAAATCCTGAACATCCTGATTCAGACAATAATCCAGTATCAACACAATCCCAATCATGAAAAGTTATCAGTGGCTATTATTTCCGACTCTAATCATTTTAAATCTCACATTAACAGCGTGTCAAAAATCTGAAGAGGTTGTTTTCTCCTGTGAAACAGACGGTAATGGAGAATCTGTTACTAAGGTTAAATACCAAAACAAAACACGAGATTTAATAGAGTGGAAACGCACGAATTTTGTGAAAGCTGGTTTCCCTCCTCAACGAAGATGTGACGAAGTAACACCAAAATTAAAAGATGCTTATAATAATGGAACTTTGAAAGATTTAACTTGGGGTTATTCAGAAGCTGAAAATGACCCTAATAAAAGATTTAAGTCTTTATGTACAACAACCGGGAAAGATTGTCATACTTTGATTTTAACATTGTTAGATTCAGATGATCCTGATGTGGAATTAAAAGATTTTACTGCGGTGTTAAATGGTGATGCTTCCCAAGCATATAGAAATTCTTCTTGTGCGGTAAAAAATGGTAGTAATTTAACTTGTACGGTTGATATTTTAAAAGTATTTAAGGACAAATAAAATTTACCATGCGTCGAGACACCCTCTTTTATCAGCTATTTAAACAATTTCCCGGTTTAATCTTTGAACTGGTAGATCAAAAACCACCAGAAGCAGCAGACTATCAATTTGATTCCATAGAAGTCAAAGAGACAGCATTTAGAATTGATGGAGTATTTTTACCTCCAGATCATGCTAATCCCAAAATAGCATTTTTTGCTGAAGTTCAATTTCAAGAAGATAAAGATTTGTATCATCGGTTCTTCACTGAACTCATGACTTTTCTCTATCGTCATAAAATTAGGTATGACAACTGGTTTGGAGTCATAATTTTTCCATCAAGAAGTTTAGAACCATCTAATTACCTCATTCATGATGTATTGATAGATAGTTACAAAGTCAAGAGAATATATCTTGATGAATTAGGAGATTTAGAAGACCAATCTTTAGGAATAGGGTTAATGTTACTAACCAATACTCCTGAAAATAAAGCCAGAGAAGCCGCTAAAACTTTACTAAAAAAAGCTCAAAATACGGAGGTAGACAACTTAGAAAAACAAGCGATAATAGATTTAGTTACGAAAATCATGACTTACAAATTCAACAAATTAACTAGAGAGGAAGTAGAATCCATGTTATTAGGACCAATTACAGAAGAACCTAGAGCAATTAGAGAATGGAAAGAATTAGGAGCAAAACAGGGAGCAAAACAAGAAGCTGTATCACTGGTTATGCGACTTTTAAACCGTCGTTTTGGTAAAGTTCCTGATGTTTTATTGCCAAAAATTGAACAGTTTTCTATAGAAAAGATAGAAACATTGGCTGAAGATTTATTAGATTTTTCTGTGTTGCAAGATTTAGAAAATTGGTTGCAACAAAATCAACCTAATCAATAAAAAAGAACCTCTCCCTAACCCTCTCCTAAAAGGAGAGGGAACTGGAAAATTTAAAGCCTCTCTCTTTGTAGGAGAGAGGTAAAATTATCAAATACCAGGAGTATCATCTATGAAATTACACAAATTATCCCATTTATTATTATTCTTTATCCTCTTATTTCCCACTTCTGGGATTATTATCACTGGTTGTAGTTCTTCCCTATTTGCACGCAAATCAGGAACTTTATCAGAATCATAATTAAAGAATGTCTTAAAAGAAATTACTGTAAAAGTCTTAGTTGATGATAAAGAAACCGCTTCAGGAACTATTATTAAAAAACAAAACGGTTTTTATACTGTTCTCACTAATTATCATGTCATGGAAAATTCTAAATCTGTGAAAATTGTCACTCCAGATAATCAAGTTTATCCCGTTAAATTTTCTAAAATAGATAGACAAGATAATAAAAAAGATGATTTATATGATTTAGCCAAGTTGACTTTTAGCAGTGAAACCACTTATTTAGTTGCTGGTTTAGGGGAAGAGACTATTAAACCAGGAGAAAAGGTATTTGCTGGAGGATATGTTAAAGGTAATTTGCAAACTACCAAAGGTACAGCGAAATTATTTTTAAATCAGCCGTTAATTAAAGGACAGCAAATAGCTTATGATAATGAT
>JANMGZ010000138.1:0-4767 GCA_031374905.1 Dolichospermum sp. OTE_70_metabat_362_sub | reverse complement strand
TATTGCATGGTGTGGAAGTGCCGGCGATAAGTCATGATAATACTTTATCTCGACCTTTGCGAGATTATAAACCTAGTGATAGGGTGAATGTCATTATTACTAATCCGCCTTTTGGTGGCATGGAAGAAGATGGAATTGAGTCTGGTTTTCCGGCTACTTTTCGGACTAGAGAAACGGCGGATTTATTTTTATTGCTAATTAGTCATTTATTACAAAATGGAGGACGGGGGGGAATTGTTTTACCAGATGGTACTTTATTTGGTGAAGGTGTGAAAACCCGCATTAAAGAAAAGTTGTTGGAGGAGTGTAATTTACATACTATTGTCCGTTTACCGAATGGGGTTTTTAGTCCTTATACTGGGATTAAAACTAATTTATTATTTTTTACTAAGGGTGAACCGACTCAAGAGATTTGGTATTATGAACACCCCTATCCACTGGGGTATAAGTCTTACTCGAAAACTAAGCCAATTAGGATAGAAGAATTTGCACCGGAGAAAGCTTGGTGGGACAATAGAGAAGAATCTGAATGTGCTTGGAAAGTTCCTATTCAGGTAATTAAGGATAATGGATATAATTTAGATATTAAAAATCCCCACACGGTTGATTTTGAACATCGAGATGTGGCGGAAATGTTAGAAGAATATGCCAGTCTTCTAGATGATTTGGGTGAAACTCGCAATAGTTTAAAACGGGAATTGATGACAGCTTTAGGTGGTGAGGGTATATGAAGTTAGAAACGTTTTTTGAGCATTTTGATTTGTTGGCTGAAGCACCTAATGGTGTGCAGAAGTTACGGGAATTGATTTTAGATTTAGCGGTGAGGGGTAAGTTAGTTCCGCAGGATGCAAATGATGAACCTGCGGCGGTTTTGCTGGAGAGAATTAAGAAAGAAAAGGAGAGGTTAGTTAAGGAAGGGACGATTAAAAAAGATAAACTATCTCAACCTATTATTGCAGAAGAAATACCATATAAATTACCAACTAATTGGCAATGGACGAGGTTATGTGAAATAGGATTAATTAACCCACGTAATGAAGTTGATGATAGTACAATAGCCTCTTTTATTCCCATGAATTTAATTCCACAATCATATAATAAAGAAATTAGGTATGAGGTAAGAAAATGGGCAGATATTAAAAAAGGTTTTACACATTTTGCAGATGGTGATGTGGTTTTAGCAAAAATTACACCATGTTTTCAAAACAGAAAATCTACAGTAATATATGAATTAAAAAATTCTGTTGGTGCTGGTACAACTGAGTTACACGTTTATCGTCCAATAAATAATTTAATAAATCCAGAATACGTTTTGCTGTATTTAAAATCAGCAGAATTTATAAATAATGGTATTTCAAAACTTACTGGAACTGCTGGTCAAAAACGAGTTCCAAATGAATACTTTGCAGAAAATCCTTTTCCTCTCCCACCACTTAATGAACAAAAACGCATTGTTACCAAAGTAGATGAATTAATGAAACTGTGCGACGAATTAGAAGCACGTCAAAAAAAGAAACGAGAAACCCGCATATTAATAAATAATGCAGCTTTAAACAAACTCCTCACTGCTAACACACCAGAGACTTTCACGAAAAATTGGCAGCGCATTGGCGATAATTTTGATATTCTCTACAGTGCGTCAGAAAATATTGGTAAGTTGCGTCAAGCTATTCTTCAACTCGCTGTTATGGGTAAGCTAGTACCGCAAGATGCAAATGATGAACCTGCGGCGGTTTTGCTGGAGAGAATTAAGAAGGAAAAGGAACGGTTAGTTAATGAAGGGAAGGTTAAGAAAGAGAAATCATTAACTGAAATTAAAGATGATGAAATACCTTTTGATTTACCTATAGGGTGGGAGTGGGAAAGGGTAACTAATCTTTGTGAACATATAGTAGATTGTTTACATAGCACTCCTGAATTTATTACTGAGGGTAAACTTTGTATTGATACAACCTGTTTAAATCAGGGAGAAATTTTATTTCATAAAGTTAGAAAAGTTTCTGAAGAAACGTTTTTAGAAAGAATTAGAAGGCTTCAACCTCTAGCTGGCGATATCTTATTTTCAAGAGAAGGAACTATAGGATTATCTATAGTTGTTCCAGAAGGATTAGAAATATGTTTAGGCCAAAGAATGATGATGTTCAGAACTTTTCGTTGGCTTATACCTGAATATTTTAGATATGTTTTAATTTCAAAAATGTTTGTTAATCAATGGGAAAAAAAGTTGATAGGGACAGCAGCCCATCATATAAATATTGGTGACATCAAGAAAATGATAATACCTTTTCCACCTGTTAATGAACAAAAACGCATAGTTGCCAAAGTAGATAAATTAATGAAACTATGTGATGAACTAGAAACCAAACTAACACAAACTCAAACAGAGAGTGAAAAAATCATCAACGCTGCTGTCAAACAATTATTAATGGTGTAATTGTCTGATAGCGTAGCGTGGCGCAAGCCATATCAGGATGTCCAGGATTTAAGGATTAACAGGATGAAAATAGGAGTTTCATGACAATGAACTGTTATCTGAGATTCAGAATAGAATAAGATATATAAAGCAAATTCTTATCCTCCCACACCAGAAACCACCATGACACAAATCACCCTTTCGGAACTCCCCCAAACCGTGCAAACCTTAATTAACCAAGCTAAAAAAACAGGTGAACCCCTGACTATCACAGAAAATGGTATTCCCCTAGCTATCATTTCTCCTATTAAGAAAAAATCCCTTCTGCAAACACTTTCCACCCTTGAACCACTAGACGAAGATTTTGCAGATGTAGATGCAGGACTATTACCCCTAGATGATATCGAGTTTTAACCATGAGTTATTTATATTTATTAGATACCAACATCCTTTCTGAACTTATCAAAAACCCCAGAGGTGTAATATTTTCCAAAATTCAAGAAGTAGGAGAAGATAAAATTTGTGCAAGTATTATTGTAGCTTGTGAGTCAAGATTTGGAGCGCGAAAGAAAAATTCCCCAAAACTGATAGAAAAACTAGAAGTAATTTTAGATAGCATAGAAATACTACCCTTTATTCATCCTATTGAGGAATATTACGCAGAAATTCGTACTTATTTAGAACAACAAGGAACACCCATTGGTGGTAATGATTTATTAATTGCTGCCCATGCAATAAGTTTAAATCTAACCGTAATTACAAACAATGTCCGTGAATTTTCTCGTGTCCCTAATTTGAAAGTTGAAAACTGGCTAAACACCAATTAAAAGTAGACCGATAATGATGTTTGTATCTAATAAATACTTAATCCCATTCATCGCGTAATTCTGTTTGTAATGTTAACGGATTTTGATTTTTAAAAGTTGGAAATTCAGGCAAATCATTAACTATATCAACTAATAATTCAGATGATTTTTTTTGTTGCTGCAAGTAATTGGATAATATTTTAATCACTGCTTCCTGTGCATTTTCATATTGACTAACTGCAATAATTTCATTAATTAATTCATCATCTATTGTGATAATGGTCATGGTTTTCAACAAATCCCGCATAATCAATCGGATCTTCTAACCCCAACTCTGCAAAAGCCGCTAACCGCAACTGACAAGAATCGCAGACACCGCAAGCTGAATCACCACCAGCATAACAAGACCAAGTAAGCTCCCAAGGAACTCCCAATTGATTACCAAGTTGGATGATTTCTGTTTTCTTTAAATTAATTAACGGGGCGATAATTTCAATAGCTTTTCCCTCACGTCCTTGTTTTGTTCCTAAGCGGAAAACTTCCTGCATAGCTTGAATATAATCAGGACGACAATCTGGATAACCAGAGTAATCTAGGGCATTAACACCAATATATACTCTTTCGGCAGCGATCGCTTCTGCATACCCCAAAGCAAAACTTAAAAAGATGGTATTTCGCGCAGGAACATAGGTAACAGGAATATTATCCGCCATTTCATCGAGCGCTCGCCCTGCGGGTAAATCAATTTGATCATCCGTAAGTGCTGAACCACCCCATTGTCGCAAATCAAAATTGACAACTTGATGTTGAATAATACCTGCTGATTTGGCAATCATTAAAGCACAATTTAACTCTTTCTTGTGCCGCTGTTGATAGTCAAAAGAAATAGCATAACATTCACAGCCACTAAACTTTGCTTGATAAAGAACAGTAGAAGAGTCTAAGCCACCAGATAACAGAATTACAGCTTTCATAGTCAGATCACGAAATGGGAGATGAAGAAATGGGGGGACAATAGAGAGAAATTTAACCAATTACCTATTTCTTCAAAAATTGCATCCAAAAGATGAGAAAATCAACAGAATCCAATCAACAAAAATTAAATATGTACAATAAGAGTCTCAAGAACCAAAACAATAATTGTATAAATCTCCTAAAACATTTTACTCTGAGTGCTAACTATTTGACAAACTGTAATTTTACTTAGGGATATAATGACTAAATCTATCAATATAACCAGCAGTATTTGTTTAATTAGTTAATTATTTAACTATATACCAGAGAATTTATACTCAGAAATTATGTAATTTACACATTCAACAAAAAAAACACATAATTTCTCTGGTAGATACATAAAACGGGCTGATGAACAACTGTTAACAGCAAAAATTACCAGATGGTGGGAACTGAACCCAAACTTTGAAATTCTTCATAAAGATAATCACTATGTTACCATCTGGATGGTTTAAGACAAATCAAACCTGGCGTTTAAGATAAAAGCCAAGAACAATAGCGTCTCTAAATTTGGTGGTTGAGGAGAGAACAATA
>JANMGZ010000129.1:0-4202 GCA_031374905.1 Dolichospermum sp. OTE_70_metabat_362_sub | reverse complement strand
TTCGTCGCAGTATTCGACAAAAATCAAGGCGAGCTGCTATGAATGATCAATACATGGTTTCTGTGTTAGCAGCATCCATAGCAAACTATTCTCCTCTACTGTAATTCTTCTGTCAATAGGATTTGAGACGCGCTAACCCTGGAGGGTATATCTGATCAATTTACTCTCTTGAAGCGAGAAAACGAACTTTATCAAGTTTTCCGAATCTTAAAAAAACTAAGTCAAATTTTGAATTAACTGTGAATTAATTATGTCCAGTCGTCCTATCTACCTTGATTGTCATGCTACTACCCCCGTTGATGAAAGGGTAATGGCTGCTATGATTCCCTACTTTACCGAAAAGTTTGGTAATGCGGCTAGTATTAGTCATGTTTATGGTTGGGAATCTGAAGCCGCTGTTAAACAAACACGGGAAATTTTAGCAACCGCAATTAACGCCACACCCGAAGAAATTGTTTTTACCAGCGGTGCAACGGAAGCGAATAATTTAGCTATTAAAGGTATTGCTGAAGCTTATTTCCAAAAAGGTCAACATATTGTAACTATTGCCACGGAACATAAAGCAGTTTTAGATCCTTGCGAATATTTAAAAAGTCTCGGTTTTGGAATTACAGTTTTGCCAGTAGAAAAAGATGGATTAATTGACTTAAATCAGCTAGAAAAAGCCTTGCGTCATGATACAATTCTGGTTTCTGTCATGGCTGCAAATAATGAAATTGGGGTTTTACAACCAATAGCTGAAATTGGGGAAATGTGCCGTCAAAGACAAATTATTTTGCACACAGATGCAGCCCAAGCTATTGGTAAAATCCCCTTAGATGTAGAAGAGATGAATATTGATTTAATGTCTCTCACAGCCCATAAAGTCTATGGACCTAAAGGAATTGGGGCTTTATATGTCCGCAGACGTAACCCTAGAGTGAAACTTGCTTGCCAACAACATGGGGGAGGACATGAGCGAGGAATGCGTTCGGGAACGTTATATACACCGCAAATTGTTGGTTTTGGTAAAGCTGTAGAAATTGCAATAGCCGAACAAGAAACAGAAAATCAACGATTAATAGAATTAAGAGAAAGATTGTGGAAACAGTTATCTACTATCGGGGGAATTTATATAAATGGACATCCTCAAAAACGATTAGCAGGAAACTTAAATATTAGTGTTGAAGGTGTAGACGGTGCGGCATTTTCTTTAGGTTTACAATCAATGGTAGCTGTATCTTCCGGTTCTGCTTGTTCTTCTAATAATATTGCCCCTTCCTATGTGCTGAAAGCCTTGGGACATTCCGATAAATTAGCTTATGCTTCTGTGCGGTTTGGGATTGGGAGATTTAATACAGTTGGAGAAATTGACCAAGTTGCCCAACAAGTAATTTCTACAGTTCAAGGTTTAAGAAGTGCTTCTGTAGTTAGTTGTCAGTAGCATTTTTTGTAGGTTGGGTTAAACGACAGCGGAACCCAACGCGTTTGTTGGTTTTCACTCAAAAACTTATATTGGCATCAATCAGATTATTATGCCTGAATTGCAGAAATTAACTATATTTGCGATAGCTGAAACAAAGCTAAAAATGTACATTCCCAAACCAAACGAGGTTGGGCATAACAAAGTAAATGTTTCCGAGTTTTTTCAAACTGTTGAATAATTTTAGGTTCATGTATTTGTTGCCAATAATATTGTTGTAGATAATCAATTAACCATAATTGGGCTTCAGTATCTAGTTCTTTATCAATTTTCTTGGCTAATTCTAAAGCCTGACGGTAAGAAGTTGGTGTTTTTTTCACCTGTGCTATAAACTCACTAGGAATGTTTTGTAATTGTTGGTAAGATAAAATTGCACTTCCTGGACTACCTGCGGCTATATTTAAAACCTCTGGATGTTGCAAAATTTCAGCATTTCCTGTTTGTGTCAATACCTGATTTATAGCCGCAGTATCCAACCGATAAAAAGGAACTTTTTGACAACGGGATACTAACGTTGGTAATACAGATTCCGGGGAAGGGACAATTAAAATTAATGTTGCTTTTCCTGGTTCTTCTAAAGTTTTTAACAAGGCATTGGCCGCAGATTCTGCCATAGTTTCTGCTTGTTCTAGGACTATGACATTTCGCGTCGCTTCCAGCGGTGGACGAGAAAGAAATTGCGTAATTTCTCGAATTTGTTCCAACCGAATCACTGGTGGTGCTTTGCGTTTCACTCCCTTTTCTGCTGCTTCGGCTGGGGTAAGTCTTTGTCCTTGATATTGATAAGTGGGTTCTACCCACAATAAAGCCGGATGATTTCTTTGCTGAATCCGATTGTGTAAAATGGGAATTTGATCAGGTGCTATGGAACTAGAAAAAAGTAATTCAATAAAACACTTAGCCGCTAAACTTCTGCCTATACCATCTGCACCAACAAACATATAAGCCGGTGCAACTCGCTGTTGTTTAACGGACTGAGTTAATAGTTCTACAGCTTGCTGTTGGCCAACTAATGACGAAAACATAATTATGAAAACAGGCGTTTCTGCAAAATTTCCTGTATAGTTTTTTGGACAATATCTTGACTACCACTACCATCTACCCGCACAATTCGGGATGGATTGGATACAGCTAATTCTGTATATCCCTGCTGTACCCGACGATGAAAAGCAATTGTTTCCTGTTCAATTCTGTCGAGTTTAGCTTGTCCACGTTTGCGAGATAGCCCTATCTCGACATCCACATCTAACCAAATCGTTAAATCACTGACTAAACCCCCAGTAGCAATCTGATTAAGTTGATTAATTATACTCATATTTAAACCCCTACCATAACCTTGATAGGCGATAGTAGAATCAGTATAGCGATCGCATAAAATATATTTCCCTGTGATTAAATTAGGTTTTAATTCCTCTTGAATATGTTGCGCCCTATCTGCCGCATACAGTAACAGTTCCGTAAGTTCCCCTACAGGCTTGTTTGCTGACTTTTCCAGCAATAACTTCCGCAAATCCTTTCCTAACTCCGTTCCCCCAGGTTCACGAGTTGTTACAACAGAGATATTCAAACTTTCTAGCCACTGAAAACACAGTTGCATCTGAGTAGTTTTACCACAACCTTCCACCCCTTCAAATACAATTAACTTACCACTCATATTGTTAAATTTTGCTACTACTGATTTTTTACTTACTTTCTTATGTCTAAAAACATACTTAATTCTGGAGCGTCTCTAAAGGCGTAATATTTTACCCCTATATAATTCACCATTGGTACAAAGAGTTTATTCCTCCTTCTTCCTGCTACAACAAATACTTATGTCACATTCCCATAGTCCAGTCAACCATCAGATTGCATTCCAAACCTTACCAAGAAATATGAGTACCTTGGAAACCTGGACTTTTGGAATCACAAATCATCTCAGTTGGATAACATTAGTCCCAACTGTTCATGCGGAGTTGGGAACAGCAGCTATTTTTGTCTGGGTTCCCGCTGTCATTGTGGGAATACTAATCAACTATCAAGTCAAAAATCTCGGTAAACATTTATTAGCTGTATCTGGAGGCACTCCTAACTACATAACTCGCTTGTGGATAGGATACCCAATAATCGCCCGCTATGCAGCAATTGGATATCTGATATCATGGCTTTCAGTTATACCCCTCAATTCTGTTGTGCTAACAGAGATGATTAAAGCCAATCTGGATGTAGTAGGTATTACCTGTCCAGAACTAATGCTCAAACTTGGCTTTACCTTATTACCTTTTATTGTCGCTTTTAGTGGTAGTCGGGCTTTAAATATCATACATTTATTATTTTCATTTCCAGCTTTATTTTTACTCTTATTATTTTGTTTGCAAGGACTGGGTTTTTTAGCTTTTTCTCCTAATAGTCCCGGCTTTTTTCCCCAGCATTGGCCATCATTAAGTTTTATAGATTGGGCTAAATGGTTTTTCTTTATCAGCTATACGGCTTATAGTTGTGAAACTGTTTCCTCCTTTGTTGCTGATAGTCGTCACCCCCAACAAACTTTAAGGTTTCTGGATATTGCTGCTTGGTTAATGCTGCCAATTTTTATTGGTGGTTCTTGGGTAATTATTCGCTTATCTACAATTGAAGGTTTAGACGATAATGCTTATCTAAATTTAGCAGTAGCCTCTGGATCTTTTTGGGGAGATTTTGCGCCAATAACCATCACATTTTTACTAGCCGTTGTCGAACCTAATAAACAACAACTAGCTAG
>JANMGZ010000075.1:0-3979 GCA_031374905.1 Dolichospermum sp. OTE_70_metabat_362_sub | reverse complement strand
GATTGTTTCACCATTCAATAATTGAGCAAAGGTAGTCTTGCGTTCAGCCATTTTATTGACTCTAAAAGCAGTGAAGAGGATTAACAGAAATATCAAACTATTGAATGCCGTTAAACACAGAAAACAAATAGCTAATAAATTTTTTGATTCCGGCAGCAGTGGTGATTGCAGTCGTTTGATTTCCATAGCTATCTCAATTCAATATAACGGTGTGCAGTTGAGTGAGATATAAGATGATTGTGGAATAATTTGACATTCAAGAATTTAAGGATTTTGGTGTTTTTATAGGAACAATAATTCAATAATATCCTTGATTTCTTCTGTTTATTGATTTCAGTTGATACGGACATAAACAAGGCGGTTATAAGATTCCAAAACACCAAAACTAATTCACAACAAACATTTGACTTTTGCTATAAATACACCATCAAAGTAATTGGTATTAACTCTTGCGTAATAAAGCAACGCTAGTTGCAGTACCAATAGCACTACTGAAAATATCAATTAAGCCTTTGACGTTAGCAGAAATACCGTTATAAATTGCCGTTCCCCCACCTCCAGCTATCAAGACTGCCAGAATTGGAGCAAAGATACTCAAGAAAAACATAAAAGCCACATCAGATGCTAATGCTGCACCTGATTTAACCAGGACAACGGCTGTTAAACCAACTAAAATGTTATATCCCAATTGGACACCAAACAAGGAAATAAACCCAGTTAACCAAGCCCAAATAGGACGACCTTGTAATGGTAATAGTGATAACCCAACTGCAATTGGAGCAAATAAAGCAGTTAGCAATAATGCTGCTTCTAAAATGTTAACAAATCCCCATTGCAAAGCATAAAGAATAAAACGAATTATGGGAATAGCAGTATCTCGAAATACGCTGCCTGGGTCGTTTACAAATTCTATAGCAGTACCAATTTGACCTGGTAAAGTTTTAGACCAAAGAAATTGAGCAAAATCTTCCAATGGCTGAAGTGGAGATTCAGCTTTCTTTTCAGCCTCAGTAACAATTGCTTGGGCTTGTTCTTGTTTTGAATCCCAGCATTCAATTAACTCCTTTCCTACTTGTCCCTGACATTCACTGTAAAGATTTTCTAGTTGTTGTCTAGCAATACTACTAATTGTCACGTTAGATATCGCCGATTTAAAGGTTAATTCACTAACTTGGATTTCCAGGATATTTTGTACTTGATTATAAGCAAAGCCACGGATAAAAATAATGGTTTTGGCTAAGAAATTACCATTACCACCAAGAAATATCATAATTACAAGTGGCCAGACAAAAATAGCTGCTAATTCTGACCAAGATTGTTTTTCAATAATTTCCTTACCCGTTGTTAATGCCACAAACAAGATACTAGCTGCTCCCAAGGTGATACCTAAATCGACTAAGCCGTACCATAAACTAGATAAGGGATCTAGAGTTACTTGCCAAACTAAATTCCAAGATTCAACTGTGGCACGAGATAGTTCTAAAGCACTTGAAACGATATCTAAAGCTTGATCTTCTCCACCAGTAATTGGAAATGATTGAGCAATTAAGTGCATCATACTTTTCAAAAAATTTAGCTGCTGAAATTGAATTTTACTTTACTAAAATTATTCAGGACTTACACACAAGTTACGGAATATCTAACCACAGCCACCGAATAAGATTACTGTTGAATTTTAATTTTCAAGTTAATTATCTTTACCCAAAGTAATACCACCAGGCATCATTAATAATCCAGCTTGTTGAGTCATAGCATTACCTGTGGCAATACTTTTACGACGGTCAGCAGTATTTATTGCTGCAAGTTCTTTAGCTGTTTGTGCAATTATAGTGTTATTTAATGCCCGGTCAATCCTTGCTTGCTGTGTTTCCTGAAATATTCGCTGATTAATTTGACTATTAAGGGCTGTTTGTTGAGATAAGTTCTGTAAAATTTGTTGAGTGACATCTAATGTTTGGGACTCTTCTCCTAAACTGATAATCTTTTGAGTATTTTGTTGATTAGCTTGCTGAATTTGCGCCATTTGAGTTTGGGCTGTTTGGCTCAAAGTTGTTTGATTAGCAATTTCAGTTACAACATTTCTAGTAGTATCCTTACCAATATCTGCTCGAATACCATAAGAACTTTGACCATTGGTTTTATTTTCCAAGATTTCCGATAATATGGCTCCAGGGTCTTGACTGGCTGAACCTCCCAGAATCTGATTCCACAACTTAGAAATATCGGGAATTTGGAATGCACCAATTGTTGAGTTAATCAAATTAGTTATGGGACTAAACAAGTCATCTTGGACAAAGTTTTTCACATCTCCTAGAAAATCATTAATTTGATTCTCGGTATTCTCTACAAAAATATTGTTTCCGTTTACTTGATTACCGTTTACTGTATTGTTAGGTTGAGTATTAGCTAAGGCTGGTTTATTAATTGAGTTAATACTCAGAACTAACAGCAAACTAATGAATTGAATTGAGATGAATTTGAGTTTCATAATTAAACTTCCTATTGGTAAATTTCAGTGTCAATTATGTGAATAGAAGTTTTACTTCAGAATCTTTTGTAAGAAAAGAAAAGCACTTTGTTAACTGGCGATTAAAGGTCTATTTACAGCTTGTTCACCAACATTTACTTGAGAAGGCAATGGAGTAGCTTGCACAGTCGATATATTAGATACATCCTGTCCAATATGTTGAAAACCTTTGTTTTCTTTTAAAGCTAAGATATACGCATCCGCAAAGGCTTTGAGTCCTAACAGTCTACCTTTTGCTGTTGGTGGATACTGTGCCATTACCCGTGATCTTGCTTCTCGTTCATTTTGGTTATTAGCAACACTGGCCAGCATCATTTCCCCTGGGTAAAAACGACTACGCCAAAATCTACCCCCTGTTTCTACAAGCCAACAAGAATAAAGGTCGCTGATACGTGGCAGAAAGGCTTCTGTTGCATTCTGGCTAATGATCTGGGCAGGATAACCCAGATAACGCTGAAAAGAAGTAACTCCTGTACTGGTAATGCGTCCAGTGATTCGGTAAGTCATGTTTTGCATGATTTGAGAACCGGTTGCACAATCACAGATGGTGTCTGGGTCTTGAGATAGCAGTAAAACTGCAATACCTTCCTTGCGTCCTGTAGCACAAGTTTCACCTATCACTTCAGCAAAACCATCTTTACGTAAAAGCACTGAAAGCTCATCACCAATAAACAAACTTTTAGGATGGGATAAAGCATTGCGGATACAGGCAGTATGGGCATTAATTGCCATCAAATACGCATCCTGTTCGTTAGTTAATCCACTCAGAGCAAAGAATTTAATTGCAGGTTCAGGGGAAAATGTACTCGGACGAGCGATCGCTTTCCCCAACCTTGATGCCAGTAATGCACTCACCTGATTTTGAATTTGATTAAGTGCCTGTCGGTCAATCTCCTCAAAAGACCTCAAATTCAGGCGTTCTCTGGTGCAGAACTTGACAAAATCCGGTAGCGTGGGGATTTCCTGCCATTCTGCGGACAACCAACCCATCTCAAATGCACGGTTATAACGAGCAATCATATCTGCGTCTTTGAGAAACACATCCAAAGCCTTAACTAGCATTGCATCTACTCTTTGGGATAGGTGGGGATTTTCGACTTTACCCATAGAAATAGCTACCAAAGCCTTGCGAATAAAGTCCTTCCAAGATTCCATTCGTCGTTCCCGTTCTGGCTTCTCAAACCTACGTAAGTCCGGTGGTTCTAGCAGATTACTACTACCACTAGAAATGTCATAATATGCACCTTGTTCACCCAGTAGTTCAATCGCTGTTTTAAAAGTGCTGTTACCACCTGCGGAAATATCCATCCCGACTACGGGAATATTGTTCACTAAGGCTTCTTCTGCAAATCGCCACCCTAAAACACTCTTGCCTGAGCCAGAAGTACCTGTAATTAAAGCCCGTCCAATTTGTTGATGAAACAAATCTACGTAAATGGGTTTACCACCACG
>JANMGZ010000064.1:0-8936 GCA_031374905.1 Dolichospermum sp. OTE_70_metabat_362_sub | reverse complement strand
GATTTAACCCAGTTAATTGGAGATTTGCAAGGAGAATCTTCAATTTCTGGTTAATGTAACCAGTCACACTCAAATCAAAAAACAGTAATGTTATTGATGGGAGTGGTGAATGCCAAGGGTGGATTTTTCTAGATGGGAAAGTTAGGATAGCAAACATAAAATTATCTATATTGATCTACCTACTTTCATATCGCTATTCAATTAGTGTGGTGTGAGCAATGACAGAGCGGGATATTCCAGATCATTGGTCTTCAGACCAAACAGAAGAACCAATTGGGGATCAGCCTAACTATATACAAAATCATCAAACTGCTGATACGGCTGCTATTGGTTCTAATTATAAGTCCGTGAAGAAAAGAAAAAAACAAGATGGCGCAGGTTTGTCTATAAATAATGATTCAGAAACTACTTTTAATCTCAATGTTTTAATTGAGAAGATGCCCCGGTGGACTAAAAGCTGGGTAACGTGGACGGTAGTTCTAACTTTGATTCCTGGAAGTATGGGTTTTCTAGCTTTATCCATGCTGTTTAAGTTACCTTCTGCTCCTAACTGTCCACAAATTTTCTGGCCTTTGGCTAGTGCATCAGTGAGGTTACACTGCGCTCAGTTGGCTGCTTCTAAGCAAACTATTAATGATTTGCTCCAAGCGATTACTCTGGTTAAACAACTACCAGATAATCATCCGTTGCGGGGCGAAATAAATCGTCTTTTGGAGGAGTGGTCACGGGATATTTTACAACTAGCTGACCAGAGTTTTCAGGCTGGGAATTTGGAGGAAGCGATCGCTACAGCCCGTCAAATTCCTACTGACGTAAAAGTGAGCGAACTGGTAGAAGCACAAATTCAAAAATGGCAAACGATTTGGTCAAAAGCTGAAGGAATTTACCAAGAAGCAGAAAAGGAATTGCGTCAACGACACTGGCAATCAGCTTTTATGCTTAGTGCTAGATTGCTGCGGGTAAATAATAAATACTGGGCAAGCACTAAATATGATCAATTAAATAACATTATTGTTACGGCGCGGGAAGATGGGGATAAACTTTATAAGGCAGAAGATTTAGCGAAAAATCGCAATAATCTAGATAGTTTACTCAAAGCTATTAAATTAGCTCAGGCGATTAAACCGGATAGCTATCTCTATCAAAAAGCCCAAGAGTTAATATCTGGATTTGCTCGAAAAATGCTTAACTTAGCACAAGCTACTATGAAGGAGCGAAATGCTGATAGAGCCTTGGAAATTGCCCGACAAATCCCTGCTATTGCTGAATTACAAGCTGAAGTTGATGATTTTATGGTTTTGGGTGAGGCCAAAAGAAGTGCCTTTATTGGTACTGTGGCTGGGTTAGAAACGGCAATTGCCCAAGCTCAACAAATAGATGCTTCTAGAGATGTTTATAATGAGGCACAACAATTAATTGCTCGTTGGCAACTAGAAATTGAAGATGTCGCTCGGTTGGAAAAAGCCCGGACTCTAGCTAGTCAAGGAACTGTTAATGATTTAACGGCAGCTATTTCGGAAGTACAACTAATTCCTGGTAATAATCCTCGTTCTATAGAAGCCCGTCAAGAAATAGGACGTTGGCGCGGCCAAGTGGAGACAATTGAAGATAGACCATATTTAGATCGGGCTGAACAAATAGCCATTAATGAGGATGTTAGCTCATTACAAACAGCTATTGCTGAACTTAATCAAATCCGTTCTGGACGAGCATTATATCCAGAAGCCAGGAAAAAAATTAGACTATGGACGGCCAAAATTGAGCGAATTCAAGATCAACCATACTTAGATCAAGCTAAGGCATTAGCTGATAGCGGTAGTTTAACCAGTGCTATTAATCAAGCCCAAAAAATCGCTTCATCAGGACGGGCTTTATCAAGTGAAGCCCAAACAGCTATAGACGGTTGGCAAGAGCAAGTTCGCGCTCAAGAAAGTTGGCAAAAAGCCAAGCAAGTCGCTGTTGTTGGCACACCAGAAGCTTTAGTTCAAGCTATTCAATTGGCAAATCGGGTATCTGATCGTAACAGTTTGCGTTTAGATGTGAATATTTCCATTGACCAATGGAGTCAACAATTGTTGCAAATGGCACGTTCTCAAAGTGAAGTAGATGTTGTAAAAGCCATTGATACAGCCAAGTTAATTCCTCGTATTAGTAGTGCTTATACTGATGCTCAAGAACAAATTAAAACTTGGCAGCAATTTATGATTCCGAAATCAGCACCTAGTCCCTCAGTACAATCTACACCTGAACTAACCCCAGCAGTTCAAGAATCTCAGCCTTGAGGAATTGGTAATTAGGGGCTTGCTGATAGCGTAGCGTCAGCCATAAAAGTTTTTTTGTGAAGGCCGCCGCCTATATCTAGATTTTTGCTTTAAGTAAGCCCTAATTGGTTTAACCTGCAACAATTCAAGCAGCTTTGATCTCAGAAATCTAGCTGGCGATAGTGGTTAACAAAAATAAATATATGACGGGTTGTCATATTTGGCATTGATTGTATTTAAAATGAGATCAGAAAGATAAAAATATTTCCCAAGGAAAGAATCATGAAATCTATAGCAGCAACTTTGCGACGCTTAAGCCTAGCTGTATTGACAGTTATTGTAATTTTTGGTAGTTTTGCTGTATTTACCCCTACTGCATCAGCGGAAACATATACAGTTAAACTAGGTAGTGATAAAGGTTTGTTGGCCTTTCAACCTAAACAGTTAACTGTTAAGCCTGGTGATACAATTGAATGGAAGAACAACAAAGTTCCTCCCCACAACGTTGTCTTTGATCCTGCTAAAAACCCCGCTAAGAGTGCTGATTTAGCTAAATCTTTGTCTCACAAGAAGTTATTAATGAGTCCTGGACAAACCGAAACCACTGTTATTCCTGCTGACGCTGCTCCTGGTGAATACACCTTCTATTGCGAACCTCACCGTGGTGCTGGTATGGTTGGTAAAATCATTGTTGAAGGCTAATATCTAGCTACAAACCATCCCTGTGAATAGATGGGGATGGTATAACCACGAAGGAAGTCTTAAATTTTGCTATCTCATCTCATAACCGCACAAATTTGAGTCAATTGTCTAGCTAATTATTATTAATGGGATGGGTGAGAAAATCGTTATTTAGCAAAAGTTATGATTTGACAATTCCTCTTTGTTTGATAGTTGTTTCTGTTGCTTGTGATAGACCAGGCCAAGGAATAAAATTCAGTCGGAGAATCCGCTTTGTTGGGTCTTTATCCCACGCGCTGTAAACGTTTTTCCAAGCTTCCTTAAAGTATGGTTCTATTTGTCCTAAGGTCTGCACCAGAGAATAATAAACTCTATCAATTATTTCAGAATCATACTCAACACCTTCTCTAGTTTCCAGATCAAATAATAAGTATTGTCTGTCATTTTCTTCAACTAGTTTGGCGCGGTAAAGTCCTGTGAGAATATAATTTAATTCTTCACTTTTGACTACTGCATCGAGCATATATTCATTAATATTAGTACCACCTAAAATCAAGCAGCTATCTGCTCGACCTGTAACAGCAATAATATCAGGCAGATGATCACTAGTATCTGAAATTAATTTAACTAAAAGTTCATCGTCTGCGGTGAGATTTTCATTATTGATAATAGCTTGTTTTAGTTCTTTCCAACTATATAAAGCCGTTCGATCATAAAGAATATAGCGCACGAGAGGAATTCCTTGCCAACGGGTAACGCAAAGGTGATTATCCAAAGTTTCTAGATAAGTGTCAGTTGCTAGGAAGTGAAAAAAGTGGGGAGTTGGGGATTCTATACCCAGAGAACTAGCAAGAGCATGATTTCGATATAGCAGTTTTCGTAAAGATACTGTTGCACGGGATTCAACACCGAGACTACCTGTATCTGCACTACCATAAAGGGAAAACATAAATGGGTTATCGTCTTCTAACCCTATATGGCTCTGAAATGAAACTCTCAAGCTTTCCGGAAAAGGTTCACCAACGACTATATATTTTAGTTTTGTAAAGGGAAAAGTTTCTTTTAACTGATTTGCTTTGAGGTGGAGATGAGCGATCGCTGATGGTACAATAATTAGTATGATCTGTTCCACAAAAGAGTTCATTGTGCAGATCATTTCGATAATTTCTTCGTGATAGCTACCTGGAGAAAATACATGAAATGGATAAGGTGAATTGACGGCTATATTTTTTAAAGACCAGGAAAAAGATTCACCACCTATCCAAGCGCCCAAGTTCAGCCCCACAATAGCTAATGTTTTTTTCTCATGAACAGCAAAGGTACTTTCAAGATATGCTTTGAGAGTATCAGGTGAAGACTGACTAGCTGATTTTAACTGCGGCCAATAAAAACTATTTCCAGATGAACCGGAAGAGCGAAATATACTAAAACATTCCTCGAAATTATCCGCCAGCAGTTCTGCAAATGGGTAAGCTAAAGCATAAGATTCTTTATCTGTTTGGGGTAGCTTTTCAAATGATTCGCCACCTTTTAAGCCCTGAGATCTCAAAAATTGCTGGTAAGCAGGTACACCATTTTGGACTCGTTGAGCAACTTCTTCTGCTATGACTTTTGAACCTAAAGAATTTTTGATAAATGCCCTGTTCATGGAATACTCCTTTGACAACTCAAAAAGTAGTTTGAGCTTGACTGAATACTATCAGCCAAGCTGATTGTTTAGATATTTTTGCTAGTTGTAGCGTAACACTTTAACGCATATCATAACCAAACAAATTCGGATCAACTTCTCCTAATTGTAAATCGGCTAAACCATACTCAGCCCAACGTTTGTCTACCATTGCAGCTATATCAATATCTGATTTTAATGGTTCACCCCATTCATGTTCTGTTTCTGGAGGAATTTTTGTAGTGGCATCTATGCCCATTCTCCCACCTAAACCGAGTTTTTCACTAGCAAAATCTAAAGTATCAAAAGGCGTATTTGGTAATATAAATACATCTCTAGTAGGATCAACTTTAGAACTAATTGCCCAGACAACTTGACGCGGATCACGAACATTGATATCTTTATCAACCACAATCACAAATTTCGTGTATGTAAATTGCGGTAACGCACTCCAAAACGCCAAAGCTGCTCGTCGTGCTTGTCCAGGGTAAGCTTTATCTATGGAAATAATTGCGGCTTTGTAACTTAACGCTTCCATTGGGAGGAAGAAATCAACTATTTCTGATACCTGTTGGCGTAAAATGGGGGTATAAATGCGGTTGAGAGCGATCGCCATCATCGCTTCTTCTTTCGGTGGCAAACCGCTGAATGTGGTAAGATAAACTGGATCTCTGCGGTGCGTCATGCACTGAAACCGCACCAAAGGCGAATCTTCCACACCGCCATAATATCCCATGTGGTCGCCAAAGGGTCCATCGGGTAAAACTTCACCCGGTGTAATAGTCCCTTCTAAGACAAACTCGGAATCTGCGGGAACTTCCAAATCTACAGTTTTACACTTGGCTAAGTTGACTCCCGAACCGCCATACAATCCAGCAAATAACCATTCTGATAAATCTACGGGAATGGGCGTAGCTGCTGCCATAATGATTAAAGGATCAACACCCAGAGCGATCGCAATTTCTAACTTTTTACCACGTTCTGCCGCTTTGCGTAAATGTCTTGCACCCCCCCGTACCGATAGCCAATGTACGGTCATTGTATTATGAGATTGCAGTTGCAAACGATACACACCTACATTTGGGATTCCAGTCTCGCAATCCTTAGTAATTACCAATCCTAGCGTAATAATCTTTCCGGCATCTCCCGGATAAGGACGTATTAAAGGTAACTTATTTAAATCTAAATCATTCCCTTCAATTACCACCTGTTGACAAGCGGGAAAAAAGTCCCTTCCCGGTTTGGCTTTGACAACATCAAACAGCACTTTACCAAAATCTATGGCTTGGGAAATCTTTTTTGGTGGTTTGGGTTGCTGAAGCATACTCAGCTTCTTTCCCAGGGTTTCCAACTCCTCTGGTTTTTCCATGTTCATAGCCCAGCATATCCTTTCTACTGTCCCCATTAAATTTACCGCGACGGGGAAAGATGCACCTTTGACGTTTTCAAATAGTAATCCTGGACCACCCTGTTGTAGCATTCGGTTGGAAATCTCCGCAATTTCCATATCTGGGTCAACTAATGCTGAAATCCGCTTTAATTGTCCTCTTTCTTCTAGAATTTTAATGAATCCCCGTAAATCTCGCGCCATTGTTTTGGTTTAATTATGAAGAAGTGTAAAGCTATTTTTATTTTAGTCTTCATTTCGGTGATTTGACTTTTTGGTACATATATACTATAATGATAGAAATATGGATTTTCCTCACGCAGAGGAAAATCGAGTTTTTACCTGATAAGAGTTAGGGGGTTTTATGTCGAAGTTAAATCATAAGATTTCTCTGTTAGAACTTATCCAAATTTTATCGGCACATCATCACAATATCATTTTGAACTTACATAAGTTAAAGGAACATTACCACCGAATTGGGATTAAAAGGGTGCGAGGTGTTAGAGATATTAATGGTAATTTGATTACTCCTAGTTTACAAACTGAAGATATTTATGCTGGTGATTTTGTGCAAATGGGTGTATTTGTTATAAATCGCAATACTGCTACTATTAATATGTTGGTAAAGCGGAAGGTTAAGTTGGTAAAAGCTGAAGACAATACACATATCATTGAGGTTGCGGGTTTGCTGGCTGATGATTTGCATGATTTTAATAATTATACCATTGTCAAAGATGGGAAAGTTAATGTTTCTGCTTTAAATATCAAAATCAGCAATAAGAAAGTATTTGATTTATTGCAATCTCAGGGTGTTATTATTGCTAATAAGTTTGATTTCAATGCTGAATATACAATTCAGTTAAATGATTTACCATTAGTTCCTGTTAATATCAAGTTTAGTAATATTGATGGTTTATTTGCTCAATTAGCAGAAATTAAAGTTGTTACAAGTATTTTATCTGCTTGTTTACGCCATCAATCTGATGTATTTGTGAGTAATCAAGTGGAGGAATTAAGACAACATTATTTATCCAAAAATCTCTACCTGAATTTTCCTACAACGCCGGAATATTCAGATTCAATTGATTCTCATATCAGTTATAAAATTGAGTTCGGTAATCAGGATATTCTTAATTTGAATAAATTATATTCTGCTAACCAATTTTTAGCGAGAAGATATGAGGTTTACGACAAAGAAACTGGGGAGATTTTTCTTAAACCAACTTTGGAAATGGGATTAAATCAAAATATAGCTTTTCGACAAAAAGCCATTTCTGCAAAAATGAAACTTACGAAAATTGATGATTTGATGAAACCGATTTTTGATGACTTTCTAGGAATTAATGTAAGTGGCAAAGTCGGGGAAATTCTCAAAAAAGTTGGTGATCATAATTTAGCGTTGTTATTATATGCTAAACACGCTGGTAAATTTGTGAATAGAGAAGATTTAATTGCGGCTATGACGATAGCTTACCAAAAATTAGCAGCTTATGTGGAGCAAATTTATCAAGAAAATATTTCCCCTATGGTGTTTTACATTGGGGTGACGGGACTTTTACCAAATGGAATAACAGCTAAAGCCATGAATGCTGATGAATTAGCTACTAAATATCCCCATTTGCAATTTTCCAAAAATGAACAATTAGGGACATTTTTTGAAGTCGAAAATAGCATTATTAGTGTCTACCCGCAAACAGAATATTACAGTAAGAAGTCATTAGCTGTTAGTTAATGGATATTCTATGGCGTTGCTAAATTCATGTTACTATTATGCAACGCCAATATTTAAGTTAAGGATTAAAAAGGTATTGCAGCTTAATCTGAATATTAGTATTAAGTCCTTTTACTACAATAGCGGAGTCCTTAAACTTAGGTGGACCTGTAAAAATTACTGGACTCTTAGAAAAGCCAAAACCTTCTTTGGGCATACCAAAAGAATTAGTATTAAGAATACCATCTCCATTGGCATCATGAATTAATGCAACTGCATAAGTACCTGGGTTTAAGTCCTTAAAAGTCAGTTCTGGAGGTTTTTCTTTAATTTCAACACACTGAGATTGTAAAGCCTGTTTACTGTCACTAGGAAATCCTTTACCTTCAGAAAAAAGAGTAGCGCAAATTTTCCCTGATTGTTTTTCTATTCCATTTACCTGAACTGTTAGATTACTTTGTAAATCTGCTCTAGCACTAGCTAAAAATAGGAAATTTCCCAAAATAGGGAGTACCAATATCAGCCCCCGGCTTGACGCTGTTCGTAATGCGGTTTTTAAATGTTGCTTCATGAATTTATCCTCTATTAAATAGAATTAATATTTTACCTAGTCATGTTGTCAGTTGAGATTTTCTGAGCGATTAACAGACGCGAAAATCTCACTTGTGTAAATATAGCAGAAAGTAACAAAATGTCAAAAATATACTTTACCCAATTACTAATTCTTTTCCGAACCAGTTGCTTGTAATGCTTTCTTATTCGACAACTTTTTGCTTTGGGTTAATCTCAAAATATAACTGTGAACGATGAAAGCAAACATCAAACTCCATAAAAAAGTTTACTTGTCCTAGAAGTAGAGGAATATTAGTAGCCTTTGTCCAAGCAAACACAAGTTTTACAGGTTCAAATTGTCCAACTATAGTATTAATAACTACTGCACGAGCGTCATACTGAGCTAAGTTTCCTGTTAAGCTTAAAGCCGTTGTTTGTTGCTCCCAAACATAACCAAGTTCAATACCCACTAGGTAAGTTAATACATTTACCATTGCACCTGTATCTAGTAAAGCAGAAGTTTCTAGTGAGCGTTTTTGATAGGTTAATCTTAGCGGAAGATGTGGACGAAACCCAGCTTCACCTAACTCAGGATTAACAGTAATAAAAGGATATCTTTCAGGATTAGTCATTGTTTTGAGATTTAGCTGCTTGTAAGACTTCTAACATAGTATTGGC
>JANMGZ010000052.1:0-2362 GCA_031374905.1 Dolichospermum sp. OTE_70_metabat_362_sub | reverse complement strand
CTCTAGTATGAGCGTATACCGCCGAGTCCCCCAAACTATTCTATCGTTTGATTAGCTCAGTCTGGTAGAGCAGTTGACTTATAATCAATTGGTTGCGGGTTCGATTCCCTCCTCACCCACTGGCTTTCAGACTTTTTAATATTTGGCTTTGCCTAAATCTTGCCTAAACTCAGGCAATACCCTGCGGTCAAATCGTGATTTCTGCGGCAGAATTCACCATAAAATTTTGACTAAATTTAATTAAAATACTGAACTTGATTTTTCAGTAGCGCTAGTCCCAAGATATCTCATCTTCTGACAAGACATCTTGGCAAGATATCCACTTTTTAAACTTGATAAGACCCTCCAAAGGCATAACTCGGATCATCCCTAATTCTCTATCAAAAGCAATAACGCGACCTTCGACGGCGTGTTTATTCTCTTCATAATAGATGTTTTCACCTATTGTTACAGTCATTTCTATCTCATCCATGATATACCTCTATGATGGCGTATTTTTGTGTACTACTTTCTTTCTTCTACCAGTCAAGTCTACAAGGTTAATCGGCTGCGTTCCATTACCTATGTTTAGTATAGCGTGAGTGAAAGTAACTATACCCGCTTTTTTCCCTATTGTTGCGACTTCTTCAATCTTACCAAGTACCTGCTTTTTGTTTTTACCAGTCTTAGCCGCTACTGGTTTACTACCTATTCTTAATAGCTCGTCATCTATAACATGATTTTGTATGTCTAATACTTGTTTAACCACTTTACGCGCTTCATTTTGTGATTCTACCCATAGAATCATCTGATACCCCTTGGCAAAATCAGAATAGGTATATAGTTGCATACCTTTGTTTATCTTGAATGGTGGTTTACCAAATTTGCTATATATCTTTGCGGCTAATTCCTTGGCGTAAGTTTCTGTAGTAAAGTCAGTTTCATCTTTATTCATCAATCTAAATGAAATTTGCATCATTAACGGATTGTTATTTCCTACAGGTTTTCCGTTAGCATCTTTACCTATAATCCTATCTTTTTTAGCTTGATAAAATTTTAGTACAACTTCCGGCTTAATGCTTCTCACTGGAAAACCATCATTAGTACCATAGTTTGTACCTATATCCCTATCGCCTAGTTGTTGGTTATTGGCTAAAGTCTGAATGATCAACGGTTTTAATAATTCTTCATCTCCTCCTAAAATGATTTTGTTGTCTGGTAGGTTTCTATTTGGGGTAATTTCTACATAACGCACTTCACCCAAGAGTGGGAATTGTTGCTTTTCTAGCATTTTTTGGGCGTAAAAAGTATCCACAGAATTAGCGATTACATAGCCTGCTTCTGTGCAAGCTTCGTCAAATTCCTCCCCAAATTCTTCTACGGCTTCTCGTAACGTTGCATTGGGTATTTTTTCTAATGCGTTTTCGTAGGACATAGCAAAACTCCAAGGCTTGCTATCCTTTTCACCCCAAGCTTGTAGAGCATATTCTATTTTAGCTCCGAATATTTTCCCGACAAATTTGGCGTTACTTTTGATAACTTTTCGCACTGATTTATAAGCCCAGGTGGCAACTGCAATAGTTCCTTGTATATATAGTTGCTTAAATAACGCCCCAAAGTTATCGGCTAATTCTTCTAGTCCCTCTTCTGTTACTGCTTTGAGTGCGTAAGCTCCCAATGGTTCATTAAACGCCATGATCGTAGCAGCGGGAACGACACCGCAAAACAACCACCCCAAAGCGTTGCCAGTTGCACCACCTAACTGAATAGCCAACTGCTTAAAGCGGTTGTTAATCTCTGTATCTAGTTGCGCGTCGGTAGCGTTCCAATTAAAGTTCCATATATATTGCTTTGCTTGAACAATAAAGCCCCAAAATTTTGTCCATGAGAACGAGAAAAATCCCGTAATTTTAGATACTAAAAATCCTCCAAGTCCTGCTATACCTTTTATGAAACTTGTAACAATTCCAGCTATGCCACCTTGATCCGGTGGCGAACTATCAGACATTGGGTTAATAGTTCGTTCACCTACCTTTTGCCGTTCTGTTCTGCTTGAAAGCTCCGATACTCTTAGAGATATAGGCATAATTATTGTTCCTGTACGTCGTCTTTGCCGATCTCTCTAACGCGGGGTCTATTTTTAAAGTCCTCACCCCAAGGACTTAGCGGATCAGTGATACCAGTTATATCTGTAAAGCCTTTTTCTGCTTGTTCGGTAAAGCTATCAAAATCTTTTTTATCCTGTTTCCTGTCCGTTTTTTCCTTGTCTTGTAGTCCACCAATGCCATCGACCATGTTTTTAATAACACTAGCGCCGGGATTGTCCAGCGATATTTTACGCCAGTTTTGCGCCGTCCATCGTGCGGCCATTTCTAACAGTTTC
>JANMGZ010000049.1:0-10995 GCA_031374905.1 Dolichospermum sp. OTE_70_metabat_362_sub | reverse complement strand
CAGGAGGCTTTGGGTTTAAAAGAAGTAAATAAGTACACTTTTATCAAGGGTTTAGAAGGTAGCTGTGACTTACCACGCGATCGCACAGCTATTATTGGCCTATCTTCATCCAACCCAGAAACATTAACTCGGCTACAACTCGCACCCCGTGAATATGGCTTTATACCAAAAAATGTTCCTCTGACTACCACAGAAGAACTCATCGAGGATATGCAAGGGATTTTAACCGGAAAATCCAGCGAATTAAGGCAAACAGCCCTATGGAATGGTGGTTTTTACCTATGGCGCAGTGGCATTTGTTTAGATATGCAAGCAGGTATAGACAAAGCTACTCAACTAATCAACAGTGGTATATTAGCAACGAAACTGCAACAAATTCATACTTTGCTTTCAAAACTTTAATTGTCAATTGTCAATTGTCAATTGTCAATTGTCAATTGTCTATTATTAATTAATACTTAAAATAAGTCCTTCACGAGCTAGTAATGCTTTAGGGAATACTAACTGAATTTCAGTTTGAATATGATCAAGAAAATCATCATGATCATCAGGATGATGATAGGAGATAACTAACCGTTTTACTCCAGCCTTCTGAGCCATATTTACGGCTATTTCCCAGAATGATTCCGTAGTTTCATGCTTATTATCTGTTGGTGGAGTATAGATAGCATTAGTAATCCATAAATCAACATCTTGAATCATTTCTAAAATTCGTGTTTGCTCGTCTGAATTAATAGTTTTATGCAAATCCGCAACATAGGCAACGTTGTACTCTCCCCAGTTCACACGATAGCCAATGGAACGCTGAGTTTTATTAATTAATGCTGTTGTAATTTTGACTTCATTTAACTCAATTGATTGATCTGGCATCAAATTATAAAATTTTAATGCTGACTTCATCACTTGTAAGGGATAAGGAAAATGAGGCTGGAGCATTTGGTCACATAAACATTGTTTAATTGATGCACCATTCGAGGCCGCTGTTCCATAAACATGAAAACAATTACCCGTAATAAATGCTGGAGCAAAAAAAGGAAAGCCCTGAATGCGATTAGATTGAGAATTCGTGAAAAATAAGTGAGCCTCTAAAGATTGATTAAGTTCTTGCCAATTTCCGCCGAGAATGCGTAAACCAGTCCCTCCATCAAAAATTAAGCGTTTTCCGGCTACATACATCTCCACACAGCCAGTATTACCACCATAACGGCTGTTATGGTTGCTAGGAGTAGGAATCAAACCACGTACACCCCAAAATCGCACCTGAAATAGCTCAGATTGATTAGCAAGGATGGGACTTAGTTGTTCAGGATCATAAATTTGAGAATCGGACGACTCAAAATTTGACATTTTCTTGAAAATTAGAGCTTACTAAGCAGATCATCGTAATGTCGAACTTCTAATAACTGGTTTCCTTCACCCACAATTACAACAGTAGGAGAGTAACATTTTAACTCTTCTATAGTAAACTGCCCGTAAGTCATTATAATCAAGCGATCGCCAATTATACCCAAACGTGCTGCCGCTCCATTCAACTCAATAGCTCCTGAATTAGCTGGGGCAGGTATAGCATAAGTAATAAAACGCTCACCATTAGCAATGTTCACTACTTGTACTTGCTCATAGGAGAATATACCAGCCTTTTTCAAGAGAATCTCGTCAATGCTGATACTACCGACATAGTTAATATTTGCCGCCGTGAGCGTACAATTATGAATTTTTGCTGACAAGAGAGTGCGCTGCATTTGATTTTAAATTTTTTTTGCAACCAGTGAGAGACTTAGGAATTAGATCAGTAGGTTGTTACTAATTATCCCATAATTATTGGTTTATTGGGTAATGAGTAATTCACATTACCATCACCCATAATCTATTATGCTTTAGATTTAGCTGCTTGAATGAACTTTTCTACCAAAGGAGCTACTTTATCCACATCTTGCCAACCAAGAATTTGTGTTACCTTTTTTTCCAAATTTTTATAACTGCGGAAAAATTCGGCAATTTCTTCCAACTTGTGGGGGGATACGTCTTTAAGGGACAATACATGAGCATAGCGCGGATCTTTGTCGGGAACACAAAGAATTTTTTCATCGCGATCGCCACCATCAATCATTTCCAAAAAACCAACTGGTCTGGCAGCAATGACGCAACCGGGAAATGTTGGCTCATCCATGATCACCATACCATCTAGAGGATCGCCATCATCAGCTAAGGTGTTAGGGATGAAACCATAGTCATAGGGATACTTAACTGAAGAATAGAGAACCCGATCTAGAGCAAATGCTTGTAAATCTTTATCGTATTCGTATTTATTTTTACTCCCACCAGCAATTTCAATTAGGACATTAATCACACCTGGCTTTGGTTGGGCAGGAATCAATGATAAATCCACAACAAAACTCCTTTACTAAAAGTGAATAAGCGATAGCGACAATTTTCGCTTCTAGTCTAAGATCTTAGGGCATTGTGGATCTCTTGCCCAAGATTCCTTCTCAAATATTGGCGAATTTCACAAATGATAGCCAAAAAAAGGGCAGATAAAAACCTGCTGGTTTTTGGTATCTGACCCTTATCGTCTTATTTAACTCTTAAATTCTGCTTTATATTTTAGTCTCCATGACTAGATATGTTATGGACTAAGGATGACTGATTGTTTTCAGCATTGACTGAAGAATAGTGGGCAATGATAAATACTGGTAAAGTGAGGGTGATCAGAGCGATCACTGTTCCCACAATGTCTGCCAAACGTTGGGAATATGTATCGGAAGAATTGGCAGACTGGCTATTTAAATTCATACAAAGTTGCAATTAATCAGAATCACTAGTAGGTTGACTCTCTATAAAAGAGCCGTCCATACTATTTTAACGATTTTTTTCCTATAAACCGTAATGTCAGTTATCCTTGACATTTTTTAATGCTTCATAAATCCTGGGAAGCGTAGAGACTGCGCTTAAAAATTAATCAATGAACCTGTTGTAAATTCACGAATCAAATCGCAGCGCTGTATTTTTTGCGCGTAGCTATTGCTAAAGCTAAAACTAAAAATGTCAAAGATCCTGCTAAATACAAAGGATAGCCGTAGGTGATAGGTTGAGATTGTTGAACTATCATCCCCGCAATCACTGGACCAATCCCATTGGAAATACTTAAATAGGATGCGTTTAATCCTAATACAGTTCCCTGATCTTGTGGTTGAGCATTGAGAGAAATTAATGTACTAATCATGGGTTGAACTAGAGCATTAAACAACGCAAATAATATACTAATTACGACAAAATAAGTGATGTTAGGCCAAACAGGCATTAACAAAAATGAGAAACTGCGAACAAATAAACCTAAAAATAACATTTTGACAACATTAAATTTACGACTGAGAACAGATACTCCCCAAGTTTGCATGATTACTCCTAATGTGCCAAATGTTAGGAATAAAAGTGTTAAGGATTGGCTATTTTGAGCTAAAACTTGAATAAAATATGGTTGAAAGGCATAAGTAAACATAGTAAATGTTGTCCCTGTGCAAAAGTTAATGAATAATAAAATGCCAATTCCTGGCATAGCAAATCCTTTAATTAAATTTTCCAGCCCTAAATCAAAAATATTAGTAGCTTTTGGAGATTTATTTGGGAGAGTTTCTGGTAATAGAAATATTGTCATTAACATCGCTATCAGCGCAACTCCACCGGAAACTAAAAATGCCGTTCCTAAAGATATCTGTTGTGCTACTAAACTCGTAGCTGGACCAAGAATAAATCCTAATCCCATAGCAGCACCATAAATCCCAAAAGCCTGGGCGCGATTTTTTTGACTAGTGACATCAGAAATCACAGCTTGGGCAACAGAAGCATTTCCACCTGTGATACCATCTAAAAATCTAGCGAAAAATAGTAAAGTTGCTGTTGTGGCAGTTCCCGCTATGGCATTAGCAATTACTGTTCCCGCTAAACTGATTATTAATAATGGTTTTCGCCCAAATCTGTCAGAGAGTTTGCCAATCACAGGAGTGGCAAAAAACTGAGCGATAGAGTATGTGGAAAACAATAAACTGGTTTGGAAATCATTCAAACCAAATTGTTTACCATAAAGATAAATAATAGGAATTAAAATTGTAAAACTCAGGGAGTTAATAAAGGCAATCAATGCCGTAATCCAGAAAATTCGGTTCATTTTTAAGTAAAAATATTTATCTTTAGTTATCCTACCATTTACTAGAATTTTAATTACTGCTCATGAAATTTAAATTACAGAGATTTTTTCAGAAGCCAGGAAAACACCTGCATCCACGAGTTGATATTCAAATCAATGATGGACAATTCAAGATTATGGGAATGGGTGCGTGGCAATCCTATTGGCGTGATCCTTACCATTTGTTGCTGACGATTCCTTGGTTTGGGTTTTTTCTGCTAATTTGTGGTTCTTATATATTTATTAATACTTTATTTGCTTTTGCTTACTGGTTAGGAGGGAATTGTATTGCCAATGCTAAACCAGGTTCTTTTGTAGATGCTTTTTTCTTCAGTGTCCAAACTTTGGCATCTATTGGTTATGGAGCAATGTATCCCACTACACTTTATGCAAATATCATTGTTACTATTGAAGCGATGATTGGTGTGATGGGAATTGCTTTAATGACGGGATTAGCATTTGCTCGGTTTTCTCGCCCGACTGCCCGTGTAATATTTAGTCGTGTAGCTGTAATTACCCAACATGAGGGAATGCCAACTTTGATGTTTCGCACTGCTAACCAGCGCCGAAATATGATTCTGGAGGCACAAATGGGGGTGTATTTGATGCGCGATGATATTACTTTAGAAGGTGAATTTATACGGAAAATATATGATCTTAAACTTGTGAGAAATCAAACACCTAACTTTTCTTTATCTTGGACAGTGATGCACATTATTGATGAGTCGAGTCCTCTGTATGGAATGACATCAGAATTATTAACTCAAACTCAGGCTGTGCTGATGATTTCTGTAAGTGGGATTGATGAAACGGTGGCACAGGTTCTCCATGCTCGTCATAGTTACAGTGTAAATGAGATTTTGTGGAATTATCAGTTTGTAGATGTTATTTATCATACACCTGATGGGCATCGTTACTTTGATTATACGCATTTTCACGATGCTTACCAGTTTAATTGATTTTGAGGTTTTTGACCTCTTGCCTAAAAGTTACGATAAAAATGCTTAATCAAGTTTGGTTATCACAGTTAAAAATACATCGAGCGATCGCTGTAATTCGCGCCCCTAAGATGGTATGGGGTGAACAAATGGCCATAGCTGTGGCATCTGGGGGGATGCAATTAATAGAAATTACCTGGAATTGCGATCGCGCACCCGAATTAATTTCCCAACTCCGGGCTAAATTACCTAACTGTATGATTGGTACGGGAACGTTATTTAATGTCCAACAGTTAGAAAATGCGATCGCTTGTGGGGCGCAATTTCTCTTCAGTCCCCACACTGATCCTGAGATGATTCAAGTCGCAGTCGCCAAAAATATCCCAATTATTCCTGGTGCATTGACACCTACAGAAATTATTACCGCTTGGAATTATGGAGCAAGCTGTGTCAAGGTGTTTCCTGTACAATCGTTGGGGGGAACTAGCTATATCAAAAGTTTACAAGGAGTTCTTGGACATATTCCCTTAATACCTACTGGTGGTGTGACACTAGAAAATGCTCGAGATTTTTTACAAGTTGGGGCAATAGCTGTAGGTTTAAGTGGTGAATTATTCCCGAAAGAATCAGTGTTACAGGAAAATTGGCCAGCAATTACAGGGCAAGCAAAAACACTCATGCACAGATTACAGTAATGTTTAGGTAAGGGAAAATAAAAGGAAGAGAAATTTTTCTTCTCAATTACCAATTATCTGTAAACTATCCGTATATTCACCATGAACAGCCTAATTTATCCTCACTGGATGCGTTCTATAAAAATCTTACTTTCAGGTGCTGTAATATCTGTGAGTATGATTAATCCTGTAGCCAGTCAAGGTTTAGCAAGTCCCGAACCACAGAAAATTGCCACAGCTATGCAATCACTCAAAAAGTCCGATCAACGTTGGATTCAAATAGATCTCTCCAAGCAAAATTTAATTGCTTGGGAAGGGAATAAGCCTGTATATGCAGTTACTATTTCTTCAGGGAAAAAAGCTACACCTACTCAAACTGGTGCTTTTAAAATTCAAACTAAGTTAAAAAAAACCAGGATGAAGGGTAGGGGTTATGACGTTGCTAATGTTCCTCATACTATGTATTATCAAGGCGGATATGCTATTCATGGAGCATATTGGCATAACAGATTTGGTACACGGGTCAGTCATGGCTGTGTAAATCTTGCCCCTAATCATGCTAAATGGGTATTTAATTGGGCTAATGTAGGAACACCTGTATTAATTCAGAAATAAAATAGAACAATGAAACTAGGGGTGGGTTTCTCTGTTACCCGTTCCCTGTTCTTTCTGAACCCAAGCCATCACTCACTATTGTGATAAATAGCTCTGGAAAAGGGGTTTTCATTGTTCTAAGTGTGGTCATGTACTTGCCTACCTTTTTATTGATTTAACGTCACTAAAGAGATTATTTTGCGAAAAATTAATGAAATTATTATTAATTAAATATCCTATTTTGGAAATAATCAGTCTAGTATCATTAGGTGTGAATATTAAACCAGTGTTTCCTAGTTTCCCCCCTGCGCTGATATTAGTCCAAGCAGCAAATAGTAACTCGGCTACAGATTCTTTAAGTCAAGGTTTACAAGCGATTCAGTTGGGAAAAATAGAAGCAGCAATTACCGCTTTTCGTCAAGCTATTAAACTAGATCCTAAATTAGCAGCAGCGCACTATAATTTGGGTTTAGCACTCCGACAATCGGGAAAGTTACAACCTGCGGCAGATGCTTTTTATCAAGCTACTCAAGCGGATTCTCAATTTGCTTTAGCTTTTGCAAATTTAGGTGGGGCATTATTAGAAGGAAATAATTTAAAATTGGCAACAGATTATTTAAATCAGGCTTTGAAGTTAAATCCAAATCTGGGTTTTGCCCATTATAACATGGGGTTAGTTAAGGAACAGGAGAAAAATTGGCAAGGTGCGATCGCCTCTTTTCAAAAAGCCAGAACAATGAGTCAAAATGCTCCAGAACCAGCGTATCATTTGGGGATATGTTATTTGCAACAAGGGAAAATTGAGCAAGCCAAAGCAGCTTTTAATCAAGCCATTAAAATCAATCCCAAATATGCAGAAGCACACTATAATCTCGGCTCAATTTTGTTCAATCAGGGGAAATTAAATGAAGGTTTAGCAGCTTTCAGAAAATCAGCCGCAGCCAATTCTAATTATGCTAATGCCTATTATGGGGCTGGGTTAGTTTTTATGCAATTAAAACAATACAAGGAAGCTATACAAGTCTTCCAATATGCACACGATTTATATAATATTCAAGGTAACGTACAGTGGGTTAAAAATTCCCAGCAGTTATTACAACAGCTAGAGAATATGAAAAAATGAGATTATGTTATAAACTAGAATATATGTTATGCTTGAGAATTACATTCCAATAGTTATTAAGCAAGATAAATTAACAATAATGAAAGTTATAGATTTACAAATACCAAAACAAATAGAATTACCTTTACATTTAGTAAATTCTTCAAAAAAATTTACATTTATTGATCTATTCGCTGGTATTGGTGGGTTTAGAATTGCTTTAGAAAAATTAGGTGGTCAATGTTTAGGTTACTCTGAAATAGATAAACAAGCTATTAAAGTGTATCAGCAAAATTTTATCAATTACCGAAATCAAGATGAAATTGAATTAGGAGATATTACCAAAATTACAGGACTTCCATCAAATATTGATGTAATTGTAGGTGGTGTTCCTTGTCAACCTTGGTCAATTGCAGGTTGTTTAAAGGGTTTTGAAGATCCTAGAGGTAAATTATGGTTTGATGTGATTCGACTAGTTAATAAAAGTCAACCTAAAGCTTTTATTTTTGAAAATGTTAGTGGTTTAGCAAGTCCCAAAAACAGAGATAATTTAGAACTGATTTTGCAGAATTTTTATGATATAGGATATTGTGCGAAATGGCAAATATTAAATGCTTACGATTTTGGTTTACCTCAAAATAGAGATAGAGTTTTTATTGTAGGAATTCAAAATGGTATACAGAAATGCCAAGAATATAGATTTCCTCGTTCTTTAAATATTCACCCCAAAGTTTTAGATATTTTAGATGAATTAAAAAATATCGAAGTTATAGAAAAAATTAAAATAGATGCAAATACCTTATTTAAAGGTGTAATACCACCTTCAAGAACTCGATTTCAAAAAGATGATGAATTAAATGATTTCTTTATTTTCTCAGATTTAAGAAATGGACATACAACAATTCACTCTTGGGATATTATTAAAACTACTGATAGAGAAAAAATGATTTGTTTAGCTCTTTTAAAAAATAGAAGAAGTAAAAAGTATGGTAATAAGGATGGAAACCCTTTATCTTTTGAAAACTTCCAGGAAATAATACCTAATATAGAAATTAGCGAATTAAATATATTAGTTGATAAAGGAATATTTCGCTGGACTGATAATAGAAAGTATGAATTTGTTAATTCTAAGAATATGACAGGAATTAATGATATCTATAGAATTATTTTACCTACTGCTGATATTTTTCCAACTTTAACTGCTACTGGTGGTAAAGATTATATAGCAACTGTATCTATTCATGGTAGTAATCCAGAAGAGTATAAGCAGTTGTTTTTAGAAAAAATTTATCACTCTAAAAAATATATACCAATCACTGCAAAACACGCTTGCAAGTTACAAGGATTTCCTGCTAATTTTATATATCATCAAAAAGATGATACTGCTAAAAAACATTTTGGTAATGCTGTTCCTATTCCTGTTGTTGAGTATGTAGCTAAAGAGTTATTAAGGATTATTGATGTTTAACTAATTTTGGTAAAAAATATCATGAAATTCTGCTGCAAAGTTTTCTTGTCCTAGTTCAAAAAACAGTGATTTTAACTGCTCAAATGTACTTTCTTCTCCAGAACAAAAATTCCAAAATTCATCTTCAACCCATATATCTTTGCTAATATCTAAAGGAGAACTAGATAATTTACTTTTTTGCGTTGTATACCAAGATTTTTGAAAAGGATTGAAAGGAATAGCAATACGAGCTTCTAAATTAGCATTAGGATCTTGAGCAAATTTATAAGCGTACCATTCTAAAATTTCTCTATTAAATCCTTTAAAATCACCTTGATTTGGTTGTGTGGTTTTAATATCAAAAATATATTCAATTCCATCTTTAGCAAAATGAATATCTACTCCAGTACCTGTTGGAGGAGATGTAAATCTAATAATTTCTTGAGAATTGATTTTGGAAGCTGCATTTTTTAATCTTTGTATACATTCTTCTGTTGTAACTCTCATTTTATTAGGCTTATTTTCACGTTCATCAACTAATTTATCTAATTCATTTTGCAATATTTGTGGAAATGGGTCTGGACGTAATATTTTTGTAGTTACAATTTCAAATCCATTTAATTTTGCTAATGTTTTAGCTATAGGCTCCCAAAAAGTTGTTCCTAAACTTGTTTCTAACCCACCAATGAGAGAGCGTATTCTTCTTTCATCAGGAAAAATATCATCTAATACTTGATAATTTTTTACTTCTTTATTTTTAAAGAAATTTCTAATGGAATTTTTAAGATTTTCTTTAATTTGTTGTTTAACTGTACGATCCATTTTATTAAAAGTAATGTCTAACTATTAACAAGCCAAAACAAAGGAAGAAGAGGTGAAAAACTAATAATGTAGTTTCTCCCTCTCCTAATGATTGTAATAAGTATTGATTCTAACGAATATACTCTTTCAGTACACTATTCCGATTGGGATGGCGTAATTTACGGAGTGCTTTCGCTTCGATTTGCCGAATGCGTTCGCGGGTAACATTGAAAATCTGGCCGATTTCTTCTAAGGTTTTCATGCGACCATCATCTAAACCATAGCGAAGTCGCAGAACGTCTCTTTCACGAGGACTGAGACTATCGAGGACTTTCTCTAGGTCTTCCCGCAGCAAGTTCTTAGAAACTTGATCTTCTGGGGTTTCACCATCAGATTCAATGAAATCACCTAACCGAGAATCTTCTTCTTTTCCGATAGGTGTTTCTAAAGAAATTGGTAACTGGGCCGATTTGGCAATAAACCGCAGTTTCTCGATGGTCATTTCCATCCGAGTCGCAATTTCTTCTTCTGTGGGTTTGCGTCCCATTTCTTGGGAGAGGAGTTTGGTGGTTTTCTTAATCCGAGAAATGGTTTCGTAGAGATGAACCGGTAAACGGATAGTGCGGGACTGATCAGCGATCGCTCTTGTAATTGCTTGACGTATCCACCATGTAGCGTAGGTAGAAAACTTATAGCCTTTTTCGTGATCAAACTTTTCAGCCGCACGAATCAAACCCAAACTACCCTCTTGAATCAAGTCTTGGAAGGACAAACCCCGATTCATGTATTTTTTGGCAATGGAAACTACAAGCCGCAGGTTAGATTGTACCATTTTGTCTTTCGCTCTGCGGCCAACGTGCAGCCGATAACGAAAGGTTGGTAATGGTAACGATACTTCTGCTGCCCATTCACTGTCTCTAGGATCGCGTTCTAGGCGTTCACAAAGCCTTTCCCGCGCTCGTTCTAGTTCCAGTAATTCCGCAATTTTCCGCGCTAGTTCGATTTCTTCGTCTGCGCGTAACAAACGAATTCGCCCAATTTCTTGCAAATACAAACGAATAGAATCTTCGGTGTAGTGCTTTTTCTTGGTTTGTGTCCGACGACGCGATTTAGCCGCGGCTTTTCCAGACTTTGCGTCGTCCTCATCAGACTGAGGCTCTAAAAAATCATCAATTTCGCCGTCATCAGTCAGCAATAAGTCCTCTTCTTCTATTAAGAGTGCTTGTAATTCGATCTCAGGCGGATTTATCATTTCT
>JANMGZ010000042.1:0-2040 GCA_031374905.1 Dolichospermum sp. OTE_70_metabat_362_sub | reverse complement strand
TACAGTTCTGTGAGCAGAGAATTGGGTAAATTGTACTGCTGGTGTAAATTTAGCCGTATTTGTTCCCAGTTTGCGGGTTCTGGTGTAGGTAAATAATTTGTCTGTGTTACTGCTGCTGTAGCATTTTCAATAGGTTGCTCTATCAGCTTTTGGAGCAGTTGAATATCCTCTTTTGCTGTTGAGTGATCAACAGATTGCTCGATTTGAATGTCGTTGTCATCCAGTAGTGAAGAAACTGTCAATGTGTTATTTTCAACATTTCGTTCCATCAATTTTTGGATGCGTTTATCATCCCGCTTGGGAATATAACTTACATTCCGATGCTTTTGTAAACCTGGAAAAGTGTATGCTTTACCCAAATGCGTACCGCTAAAAGCCACGCCATCAAGTTTGTAACTAATGCCTTTAACTTTGCCTGTACGAGTATAACCGATGCAAATATTAATACCGTCTTTCTGCGCTTTCTCTATCAATTCTGGCATCGTTTGACAGTCATGGGTTGCTGCATCGAGCGATCGCTGAAGTTTGACTCTAACGCTTTCTTCTCCAGTTCTAGCGAGTTGTCTGCGTTCACCAGTAGTTGGACTGTGTTGATCTTTTTCCCAGCTAGGTTGTACAGATTGTAAATTGTATTCTTTCTCTAATTTGCGAATCACAGCTTCACTTCTGGGATGGTCCCAACTATCAGAAACTGTAATGCCATTTAATTGAATGCGACTGGCTGCAATATGGGCGTGTTCATGAGTTCTGTCAATATGCCGGACTACAACATATTGATTCATATCAAAACCCATTTCTTGGAGATACTTTTGGGCGATTTCATGCCAAGTATCATCATCTAAACTTTCGTGGTGAGGCAAGCTGAGAGAAGCGTGATAAACAGCCCTACTTACCTTCGGGTTTAATCTTCGAGATATACCAAATTCAGCCGCTAATTCCCGTGGGTTTGTTCCTTCCATGTTCCCACCGATTTGTCTTGCTCCCTCTTTACCAAACAAATAATTTAGTAGTCCCCGGAAACTTTTACCTTTGACGTGCTTACCAATCATATTAATTTCCTATCAGGTTTTCTTTATACTCAGTCGTCTAGGGAACTCCAGAAAATAAAATATACAGTTTCTGTGATCAACACAACTGTTTCTTCTCTGCCTCCTTGCTATCAAAACAATGGGATATTTTTTATTTGGAAATCTGACAGTGGTGCTGAATTTACGCTTCATCCTGTATATCAGTAACTAAATCAATTTCAGCAATTTCTCGTCGCACCTGTCTTACCAAATCTCGTACCTGTTCCAACAATCCTCGATCAACAACCACTGGCTCACCCATGAGTACCGATGTATTGATAGCTTTAGCGATTTGGTTAAGGTTATTACCGATTTTCCCCAACTCCCAGTAAGTTTGACCTGCCACTTTGGTGACACGCCGGGGCAATCTATTTTTGATAGTTTTGGCACGGAATAACTCTGCCATCGTTAAGCTATTTTCTGCTGCCATTTGTCGCACCTGTTCTTTCTCTTGCGGTGTGAGGCAGATTAGAAACTTTATATTGCGACGTTTTTTAGGCATGGCTGAATTTATTACAAATATTATGTTGTAATGTTGTATCTCTAGTTTGAAATATCTAAGCTAATCAGTCATTAGCCAAGTGGATATTTTTTCTTTGGGTTTTACAACTGATGTTTAAACTGAATTCAGTTTTCGTTGAGTTTGATTTTTTTCGTATCGTCTCCCCCTCCGTCACGGTGGTTAACCTACTTAGGTAGGGGAACCGTGAAAGGAGGGCAAGTTTGTCGCTGCTTTTTTGACCAGGGCAAATTTTTTGCATCCTAGAGATGCACATTGCGACATAGCTTGCTACTCGCCAAACGTTGTTTTTGGGCGGCTCGAATCAACAATTTGAGTGGCGTTAATTTGGCATTCAATTGGCGTTGGATTGGCATTTTTTGACCATTATTTTGTCAATAAGCCTTTTTATTGACAGGTTAAATATATACATAATGTACTTAATGGTGTAGTATTGGCGTAAGTTTGGCGTGG
>JANMGZ010000010.1:0-10019 GCA_031374905.1 Dolichospermum sp. OTE_70_metabat_362_sub | reverse complement strand
AGTGCCGCAAACAACAAAGGAACAATATCCCCCACAGCCAAAACTGCTTTTTGATTACCTAACTTTGTTTGTGAACTTACCCAACGGCGGATAGATTGAATTTGATTAAGAGTCAACTGCACCAAACCACCACGGACATCGCGCATCAACTCACGGCTATCCATATAGATAAAACCACCGGAAGGCATATTCCGCACCTGACCAATCATGGGAATATCTATTTTTTGATAAGCACGTCCTTCACCCACTATTGGTAAAGCAAAAATATCTGGTGGAGAAGATAATTGTTGTAGAGCCTGAATAATCCGTACAGCAATAATATCTTCTCCATGACCATTGCTTAAGACTAATAACTGTAAACGGGAATTGGCCATTGACTCTTAAAATATCCTCTAAATGCTAGGAATTACCAAATTATTAGCGAAATCCATAAATTCTGATGCCGGAACAGGGCGACCAAAGATATTACCTTGGATGTTATAACATTGATGTTGGTAGAAAAATTCTAACTCACTTTTTCTTTCTACTCCTTTAGCAACAATCTCCATATTTAGTTTTTGTGCTACATCAATAATAGTAGCAGCAATGGTTTCATTTGCTGAGGTTTGTTTTAGATTTTTCACAAGTAAACAATCCATTTTTAATGTATCAAAAGGAAATCTACTTAGATAATTTAATGATGATTGATCAGTACCAAAACCATCAATAGTAATTTCAAATCCCAAAGCTTTGAGTAAACGAAGACGGCGGACTGCTAAATTACTATCTTCTTGAAAAATGCTTTCATTCACTTCCAAAGAAATGAATTTGGCACTAACCTTTTGCTCAATCAATATTTTAGTCAATTCTTGAGACAAGATGGCATTAGATAGTTGGCGATTAGAAAGATTAATAGCTATTTTTATGAATGGTAGTCCGGCATTTTTACACTTTGTCAGAAATATACAAGCGTTTTTAAAGACCCAGTTACCAATTTCAATCATCAAACCTTGCTGTTCAGCTACGGAAATAAAATCTGTAGGCGAGATAATTCCATATTCAGGGTGAAACCACCGAATTAAAGCCTCAGCAGCCACAATTTTACCAGTTTTAATATTAACTATGGGTTGAAAATATAATTGAAATTGATTATTTCCTAGTGCATGGTGCAAATCTGCCTCCCAAGTTATTTGCTTGGTTGAAGTAGTATTATCTAGATTATGATTATAAAATTCATAGGCATTACCTCCCGATTTTTGCACTTTGGTTACAACAAGACGACAATGTTGTAATAAGGTTTCCAAATGATAGGGATGATAGTAAAATGCAGTGCCTATACTAGCCGTAGTAAATATCTTTTGCTGATCAATCTCAATTGGCTCAGATAGACTTTCTATTAAAGCTTGAGCAATCGCAACTGCTTGGTTACGATATTCCATTGCTCCGGCAATAATCACAAATTCATTACTATTAGTTCGAGCCAGAATAGCATTATTTGCAACTACTGATTTTAACCTTTTTGTTAATTCAAGAATTAGTAAATCATTTTTTGCCGGGTCAAGAATTTGATAAAGTCTTTCTAAACGATCAAAACTTATACAAAAAATAGGCAAATAAGGAAAATAACTTGATGCTGTTTCTGTAGGTTCAATCAGGTTATTAATGAATTTCTCGACAATTTTATCAAATTCTTCCTGTAAACCATGACGATTTAATAACTGAGTCAGAGGATCAAACTTTTGGACTTGATTGAGTTTTTGTTCAATACTTTCAAGTTGGACTGTATATGCTTTTTTTTGCTCTAAATCATCTTGGTGCTTTTGAAGAGCAATTTCAATTGTTACTTGTAATTCTCTATCTTTAAATGGTTTCAGAATATAACCAAAAGGACTTGTAGATTTAGCTCTACTGAGAGTTTCATTATCAGCATAAGCAGTTAAATAAATAACTGGAATACCATATTTTTTTGAGATTTTGGCAGCGGCCTCTATCCCATCCATTTCACCCTTAATCACAATATCCATCAGCACTAAGTCAGGATTTTTTTCTCCTGCTAGTTGAATAGCATCTTCTCCTGAAGAAACAATTTCCACAATTTCATACCCCAAATTAGTCAGTTTTTTGGCTAAATTATTGGCAATCAAAAGTTCATCTTCAACAATTAAAATTTTAACGCTGTTCATAATTTTCAATTCTCTTCTGATAACGTAATTCTGAAAAAGTTAAAACAAATTTAGTTCCATTATGGCAAGTGACTGTAATTTCTCCTTCTAATTGTTTAGTTAATAAAAAGATTAACTGTAAACCTAAAGATTCTGTATTTTGAATATCTAAGTCTGCTGGTAAACCAATACCATTATCTTCAATGATGATGGTGACTCGCTTATCTGCATCCTGCTTTACTCTTAGCCATATTTCTCCTGTTTCATGATTTGGAAAAGCGTGTTCAAATACATTAGCAATTAATTCATTAACAATTAAACCGCAGGGAGTAGCTGTTTCCACATTTAAAAAAATGGATTGCAGATCAAAGTTAATTACAACTTTTTGGTAATCTGAGTTTAGGGAACATTCTAATTGTTTGGCAAGGGTTTCTAAATATTCACTTAAATCAATTTTAGCTAGATTTTTAGATTGATAGAGTTTTTCATGAATAAGTGCCATTGATTGGATCCGATATTGACTTTGTTCAAAAATTTTGAGAGTTGTGGGATCTGTAATATATTCCGCTTGCCAGTATAAAAGACTAGATATTACAAGGAGGTTATTTTTAACTCGATGATGAACTTCTTTGAGTAAAATTTCTTTTTGTTCTAGAGAAGATTTGATCTGTTCTTCTGCTTCTTTGCGTTTAGTTACATCGTTTTGAATACCGATGAAATGAGTGATATTTTCGTGATCATCGTAAATAGGAGAAATATTCAGTTCATTCCAAAATAGAGTGCCATCTTTACGATAATTACGAATTATAACCTTACAACTTTGTTTATTTTGTAAAGCTGTACGAATTTCTTTTAAACCTGCTTGTTCTCGATCATTACCCTGGAGAAATCTGCAGTTGCGGCCGATTACTTCCTCTGCTGAATAACCTGTTATTTTTTCAAACGCGGTGTTTACAAAAATTGTAGTTTTTTCAGCTAGTCTAGCATCAACAATAATGATACCATTATTACTGGCAGCGATCGCTCGCTCTTGTAATTTTAGTGTTTCTTCAATCTGTTTTCTTTGGGTAATATCTTCAGCAATCCCCGCAATTCGGTAAATATTGCCTTCTTGATCACAGATGGGAAAAGCTCGATCCTGAATCCAGCGAATTTCTCCATCGGCTCGAATTATCCGATATTGTTCATTATATTCGCCATGAATTTGTTTGGGCAAAGCTGCAATAATCCGCGGACAATCTTCTGGATAAATGAAGTCTAGCCATTTTTCCGATGATTGATATAGTTCCCGAGATGAATGTCCCCAAATTTTCTGATAGGCTTCTGAAACGTAAAGCAATTTCTTTTCTTCTAAACTTTTTATCCAGAAAACACTTTCAATATTTTCTGTGATCTGACGTAAATATTCTTGACTTTGATGTAATTCTTCGGTTCGTTCAATCACTCGTAGTTCTAATTTTTGATTCAGCTTTTTCAGTTTTGATTGTGCTGCTATTCGCTCTTTTAGTTCTTTTTGGACTTGTTGATAGAGTTGGGATTGTTGAATAGCGATCGCTAATTGAATAGATAAATTTTCTAACAAATCAACTTCTAAAGATTGCCAAATCCGAGGTTCAGAAGATTGATGAGCGCCAATTAATCCCCATAATTGATTTTGATAAACAATGGGTACAACTAAGTTGGCACGAATCTTATTTTTTGCTAATAATTCAATATGACAAGGAGATAATTGACAATCATAAATATCATGAATTGTTCGCACCCGACCATTTGTATAGTGTTCAACCCAATTAGGTGCAAAACAAGGATCATGGAGAATAACACCCAACAAGGAAGTTTCTTCTGCTCCTAGGGCTTCAGCGACTATTTTACCACTCCATTCTCTGTTAAATTCATAGATGATTACCCGATCTATTTGCAAATATTCTTGAATTTCCGAAACAGCCGTTTTTAAAATTACATCTAAATCAAAAGAGTTCCGAATTTTTTGGGAAAGCTTAAATAGCAAGCGATCTATTTTGATCTGTTCTATTAATTCCGTAGTTTTTCTATTAATCTGGGTTTCTAATTCAGTATTGTGCTTTTGTAGAATTTCTGCTTTCTCACTTTCTAGGTGATCAATTTTTTCTTGTAAAAAACTGTTTTTCTCATATATTTGCAATGGATTAATCGTATTTAGCAGACTATTTTGGGTGATTATTCCTAATAAACCACCTTCATCATCTATTACTACTAGATGATTTATTTTATATTTCTGAAATAAATTTAGAACCACATAAATATTTGTAAATTCTGATTTTTTTAATGTAACTGGATGCTGAATCATTACCTCGGCTAAGGTAACTTGCTCTAAATTTACTCCCATTGATATACAGTTTACGACATCTTGTTTGGTGAAAATTCCTACTAATTTTTTTTGATCTACGACAAGAATACAGCAAGACTGTTCCATGTTCTGGAGATGAGTTTTTGATGCTAAATCCTTAGAAATATCACCAGTATGATTTACCTGACTCATTAATTTGACTGCATTCATGGCACAGATATCACTCGTCAATGTCATGCAAGCAGGAATAATTATTTGTTCTAAATCTAGATTAGATATGGTTTTTATTTGCATTTTTACCCCTTAACTCCGCTCCCTGTATCCGTAGGTACAATATACTTTTGTAAAAATAAAAATAATACTAGCACTGGAGTAATAGAAATTACTGAACCAGCAGCTACTAAGCGCCAATCTAAGGAAAATGTCCCTGCTAATTTAGCCACTCCCAAGGGTAAAGTATATAAACTTTCATCCTGGATGACAATTAAAGGCCACAAAAAATCACTCCAAGCGCCAATAAAGACAAAAATCGCTAGAGTAATCAGTGCTGGACGAATTGCGGGTAGCATTATGTTCCACCATAATCCTAACTCAGAACTACCATCTAGGCGAGCGGCTTCTTCAATTTCTTTTGGCACACCTATCAAGGCTTGCCGTAATAAAAATATACCAAAAGCAGATGCCAGATTAGGAAAAATCACCCCTAGATAACTATTCCTTAACCCCAGTTGCACTGTCAAGATATATAAAGGAATCATGACAATTTGGAAGGGAATCATAATTGTGGAGACAATCGCAATGAAAATCCCGTTTCTGCCTACAAATGAGAGTCTAGCTAAGGGATAAGCCGCTAAAGAACAAAATAACAGATTCAAACCCACTGTTAATAATGATATCAGTATACTATTGTACAAGTATGTACCAAAAGGTAGAGATTGCCAAACCCTAGAAAAGTTTTCTAATGTCGGTTGGCTGGGTAATAATTGTGGTGGTGACTGCCAGATATTTTCCGTTGGTGATTTTAATGCTGTACTGATTAGCCATAACAATGGAAACAGCATTATAATAGCGATCGCCCCCAGTATGACATAAATAACTAAAGTTCGTATTCGTGAGTTTTTTAAATTCATCATTTTGCTAAAAAGGATTAAGGACAAAGATTGTTAATATAACTATTTATAAGCTAAAAAATAAACTTTATTTTCAAATTATACATATAAATGTTACCAGATCCCCGACTTCTTGAAGAAGTTGGGGATCTGAATCCTCGCATTGTGCTTTAATGACAGAAAGTTTAGAAATTTTTGCGATATGATGAAATCGAAATTTTCACAATAAGTAATATTTTAATGAAACTAGTTCTAAAAATAGCGGCATTTGTAACTATAATTATTTTTGTCAGTATTAGCTTAGTTTCCATACACAAAATTTTTCGAGATCAGTTAATACTAACTCCCCAAATTGCCAAAGAATGTATAATCAATTCTAATGTGCCTTGTGATGATTCAAAAACATCTGTAAATACAGCATTTATTCCCAACCATAAATTAAATGATCAACAACGTTTTTTAGCAACAATAGCTAAAAAAATTCCCACAATTCCCCAAGATGATACCTTTGAATACACTTTACTTCGTTCCTATGGAACAGTATTTATTAATGAGAAATCGGAAATTAAATTACCACAAAAAGTTATTTTAGATAACGAATCCGAAACAAAATCTTTTCAAGATAAAATCAGTATATCTTTAGTAGACGGCACTCAAGAATGTTACTTACAAAAAACCGCTGCTGAAGCTTTAAATAAAGCCAAAAATTTAGAAAATATTCCCCTTAAATCCGGTTATGCTGGTGATTGTCTTCGTGATTTTGCCACTAATTTAAGATTTTGGAATAAATATGCCAATAATGAAACATTAACAAAAGTCAAAACTGGAAAAGAAACAAAAATTCTCGGTTTAGTTGCACCTCCAGGCACATCACAACATCTGTGGGGATTAGCAATTGATTTACAAGTATCAACACCAGCCCAAAGACAGGCTTTAAATGAAAATGGTTGGTTTCAAACTGTAGTTAGTGATATTCCCCATTGGACTTATTTAGGTTGGAGTGAGAGTGATTTACCCAAGTTTGGATTGCAAGAAAAAATTGTTCAAGGAATTAAATATTGGGTAACACCAATTTAACAGGAGTTCGGAGTTCGGAGTTCGGAGTTCGGAGTTCGGAGTTCAGGATAAGAAAGAAGAAAATCCCCATATTGCCTGTCACCTGTCACCTGTTATAAAATAGACACATATTCGCTATTTGGAGTTTTAACAGTGAGTTTATTTGATGATTTAAGTCGGTTTTTAGAAAGTCGTTTAGAAGAATTTTTGCAAAATAACCCTCATTTGGAGTTAGAAGCACTTTTAGAACAACTGCGGGAACAAGAAGAAGATACATTAAAGTTAATTGCCGAGTTACAATTACAAGAGAAGCGATCGCAAGACGAAATTCTCTCCACAGCCCAAGAAATCCAAAAATGGCATATTCGGATTCAAAAAGCCCAAGCCGCAGGTAGACAAGATTTAGTTACTCCAGCCGAAGCACGAGAAGCCGCACTCCTGCGAGAAGGAAATCAAATGTGGGGACAAATGCAAGGTTTAAAAGAACGCATTACCCAATCTCAAGAACTAATTCGCAAAATTCAACAACGTCGTCAGGAAGTACAAACAAAAGCGGCCGAAGCACAAACAGCCCGAACCAAAGCACAAACTCAGCAAAAATTAGAAACTCAAGGTTGGAATACTACTAATAATTCTAACAGTAATTTTGATGATTTAGAAGATACATTTCGCCGTTGGGAAACTCAAGACGAATTAGAAAAACTCAAACGCAACATGGGGAAATAATTGGGAACAACAAGATCCCCGACTTCTCTAAGAGGTCGGAGATTTAAATTTGATTAACGTTTACGAATTACTCCTTGCCAACTAATTTTCTGCTGTGCAGAACGTCCACCTAAAGAACGAATTGCGACGACTTCAATATCAACCTTTACACCCGGATTTAAAGCTGGGTTAGGAATTTTTAACTTACCCAAAGCTAGAGTAAAATTGTTATAACTACGGCTTACTAATTCTGCGGGAATTTCGCCTTCATATAAAGTTTGAGCATTAAAAGCATCATCAAAATTGTCTTGCGCTCGATATTTGACTCGAAACTGAGTATTAATAATATCAGATTTACCAGCTAAATCAACTATTCTTAAACTAAGATTTTGTCCCGAATTAGCAAATTCAGCTACAGCTAATCTAGTTACATCTTCTTGAAGAATAGCATGATTCACAGTATACTCCGTCAAAATTTCTGTAGTTTTAGCAATACCATCAATCCAGAGATTTTCAGGAAAAGCAATATTTATTTGTTGGTTATCATTTAAAGTCAGTTTTACAGTTTGATTAGCAAAGTTTGTAATAGCCTGTGTTTCTGACCAAACTAACTTAAAATTTCCGTCTAACCGCCGTTCAAACTCTCGATATTCATCAGCAATTATAGAACCAATCGCCAGTAAAAACTTTGCCCCTTGACGAATTTGCCATTTATTTTTAGAAAGGTTAAATTGTTGATTTCCCAATTGAGAAATTCCTATTTCCGCAGTTGGTTGATCATCTGCTAAGGCTTCTTTAGCATTAACAATACTTAAAATTCCTAATCTTCCTGGTTTACCATCACGCCCATTCCTACCATCACTACCATCACGCCCATCATAGCAGCGATAAACTTTTCGAGTACACTGACGACTAGGAGTACCAGGGCTTCCTGTACAACTTTCCCTTTCCCAACGTCGTTGATCACAGAAACAACCCGCCGCACCTCTAGCACCTCTCCCACCCCGCCCACCTTCGCCACCAACAGCGCGAACGGCAATTTTCTTTAAATCTGCCAAATTCGTATAATAGACAGTGAGATCGCCAGCAGAACCACCATTGCCACCATTACCGCCGCTACCACCATCACCACCATTGGGGGCATTAATATTATCCCTTCCCTCTTCCCGGTAGTTTCGACAACTAGGCCGAGAACCAGGTTCACCATCTTCGCCCTCTTCACCATCTTTCCCAGATAAGTCCAGATTAACCGCCGAACCATCAGCATTTATCGTCTGACTTGTACCACTGCGTCCATCCCTACCGTTACGGCCATTACTACCATCCCTATCATAATACCCAGCTAATTTTAATTCCTTAACATCCCTTGGACAGACAACCGCACCCACCGCAGGTAATAAATTAGTAAATAAACAAAATGTGATCAGAAACGGTAATTGATATCTAAAACTTTTGTACATAATATATAAACTTACAAACAATTCCTTACTTAAACTTACGACTCTTTCCTTTGCGTCTTTGCTCCTTTGTATCTTTGCGCGTGCCTCTTTCAGAGGAACTTCGTTAACGCGCAGCGTGCCGTAGGCATAACAAAATTCATGCTGTTATAAATAAAAAAGGTGGTTTTGTCCAAGACAAAACCACCTGCTCAAAAAGATAAACTCAAATTAACGAGCTTGACCGTGAGCAGAAGCCGCATCAATGGGCTTCATCAGATATAATTGTAATAACTGCCAACCATGAGATACATAGATTGGGAATTTTTGGAAGAATTGCAGGAATTTAGGACTATTAGAGTTAGAAATTGCGGCCAATTTTTCGTTATTCTGGACGCAAACATCTAAACGTTGATAAAACACTGGATTTTCAACATCCAAAATTACAGGGAAGACTCTACCAGCGGTTTGATTAGTCTTCTTAATTACATGAATATCATACTCACGCGCATCCAATCCCAAGGAAGCATAGAAATCTTTGCGTTGAATATCATTAAGATACATAGTTGCAAAAACTGACAACAAGAAGAAGCGACTCCATAGTTTTGCCCTCCAGTCATTCAACATTTGTGGCTGCGCTCTCATAACCGCATCAAAGAAATCACCGTGACGGTTTTCATCCTGACACCAGTTCTCGAAAAAGTTGAAAATTGGATAAATCCGATCTTCAGGATGGGCTTCTAAATGACGATAAATAGTGATATAACGCCAATAACCAATCTTTTCAGAAAGATAGGTAGCGTAGAAGATGAATTTGGGCTTAAAGAAGGTGTAACTACGGCTTTTTGTCAAAAACCCTAAATCTAAAGAAAGATTAAAGTCTGACATAGCTTTGTTCAAGAACCCAGCATGACGGGCTTCATCCCGTGACATCAGGTTAAAGCCTTCAGCTAAAAGGGGGCTTTTATCCTTTAAGCGACGGCCGAGTTCTTTGTATAGCAAGAAGCCGGAAAACTCGGCTGTACAAGAACGTTCGAGAAATTCCACGAACAATTTACGAGTTTCTCCGTCAATAGAATCCCAAGATTGTTCAAACTGAGCATCTCTAACAAAGTGATGGCGGTTGTAGTCAATGCGGAATTCTGCAATAATGGCTTCTAATTCCTCTTCATTGACGGAAAGATCCATCTGCGCCATTTCATCGAAATCGGTTGTGTAAAACCTTGGTGTTAAAAGGGTTTCCTTG
>JANMGZ010000759.1:0-1830 GCA_031374905.1 Dolichospermum sp. OTE_70_metabat_362_sub | reverse complement strand
AAAGATCCTTCAAAGGTAGATCGTTCTGCTGCTTACGCTACACGCCATATTGCAAAAAACTTGGTTGCTGCGGGTGTTTGTTCAGAAGTGTTAGTTCAAGTTTCTTATGCTATAGGTGTAAAAGACCCAATGGGTATATATATTAATACTTACGGCACATCAAAGGTAAAAATGACTGATGGCGAAATTGCTAAAGCCGTTGAAAAATTGTTTGATATGACCCCTTATGGAATAGAAACACGCTTAAAATTGCGTAACCCTATTTACAGTGAAACTGCTGCTTACGGACATATGGGACGTAAAAATGAAATAGTAACCAAAGAATTCAAAGGGCCTGATGGCAAAATGACTAAATTCAAAGTAGAATTATTCACTTGGGAAAAACTTGATATGGTTGATAAAATCAAAAAGGCATTTAAAATAAAGTAATTTTAAATATCCTAAAGAAAAAAGCCGATTATTCTTAAAGAGTAATCGGCTTTTTCTATCTATATACAGTAACTCTGTGATTATTTTTCACAAACGAATATCAACTGTACATATAATAAAGTACAAAGATGAGAAGGAATTTTTCTGTCAACACTAAAATGAAACTAATAGATTAGACTCTATTATTTAGATATTAGGTCTAAATACCAACATCATCCCTATTTGGAAAACACAACATTCCAACACTGCATAGAACAAAGAAAATTAAACAAAAAAAGAGGCGATAAAGTTAATTATCGCCTCTTTTTTACAGTTTTGTTCTAAAATATACTAGTATTCCCACAAATCATGTTCTTTTTCAAACAATTCTTGTTTAATCCTTTCGCCTTCCAATATGGCTGCAACACCATTGTCCTTAAACTCAGACCTATCTTTTATAAATAAATCTTGATCATTGGATTGTTTTATTATATAGCTTGAAAATTGTCTAGATTCAAACCAATCATCAAAAGTAACCCTAGCCGCATCATTCTGCCTATTAAACACCTCATAATTAATTAATTGATGCCTTATATCACTTTCAGCATCTGGATCTTTGGAGTGATAACGAAGTACACATAAATCTTGATCACCCAAATCAACACCAGCCACTTTTAATCTATACATTGGGGCTATTGCAATAATCCTAACATAATAAGTACTATGCTTTTTATCAAAAATCCAATCTTCCAATACCCTGAATTTCTTTATTCTTTCAGGTGCCTCAAATTTATTTACAATGGTATCAATCTTGGTACCATTACTTGGATCTAATGGGTCTATTGGAACCTCAACAAATTCGGTATCGGTGCCAAGTATCAAAAATTCTTCAATTGTTAATTTACTTGTTAGGGAATCATTAACATAAGGCACTAATTTACCTGTCCTCACCGCATTATATAAAACAGTACTTAAAGGATTCTTAGGCCAAGCCATTACTTGATTCTGCTTCTCCCTAACATCTATTATACGCGTAACTCTTTTAGACGACATTACATCTGCCTCTCTTAGGTATGGCCAAGCAACCACTTTTCTCTCTTTAACTGCCTGACGATTATAAATAAAATCATCATAAACACCCTGAGAAAAACCAACAAAGGATGCAATCAATAATGCTAATATAAGGCTTATCTTTTTCATAATTATTTTACTTCAACTACTAAGGCAGATGGAATTGGCACTGCACCTTGCGGACCAATTGCTTTAACACCAGTTACAATTATCCTATCACCTATTTTTACCGATTGAAGAATTGACTTCATTCGTGAAGATAATAATGGACCATTACCCGATTCAACCACAGGTGCCCCTGATTTTGGAGAATAAACTATTTGATAACTAGTTGGTTTGTAACTAACACCT
>JANMGZ010000537.1:0-5538 GCA_031374905.1 Dolichospermum sp. OTE_70_metabat_362_sub | reverse complement strand
CTGTATAACCCAAATTCGACGCAAACATTAATGCTGTCGTCCCATTACCATCGCTTGTATCCACGTTAGCACCATTGGACAGCAGCGTAAATATTCCTTGAATATCCCCAGTTTTTACAGCCTTCAGCAACGAGGTATCTTTATTTTCTATCATTGGTTATATCCTGTTTGGGTAGATGTTCGTGATTTCAACTCCAGATTACACTTAGGCAAGATTAGAAAATTGCTGAGTCAGGAAAATAAATGTATGCTAAGTTTTATGAAGATTTAATAAATGGAAGTAAAAAATATGGTTTTTGAACTGACTCCAACAATAAAATTCTGGCTGAATTTCGCTCACCCAGTTACTATGTGGGTACTATTAGCACTTTCCTTGTATGCCGCATATTTAGGACTACAAGTACAGCGTACCAGAAATGCTCAAGGAGAAGAAAAAAAAGAATTGATTAAGGGACGTTACACCATCAAACATCACCAAATTGGTTCTATTATGTTGGCCTTGATGGTAGCAGGTTCAATTGGTGGTATGGCCGTTACTTACATTAATAATGGTAAATTATTTGTCGGACCCCATCTCCTAGCCGGATTAGGGATGACAGGTTTGATAGCTTTTTCCGCATCCCTGTCTCCTTTCATGCAAAAAGGAGCAAATTGGGCGCGGATCAGTCATATATTGTTAAATTTTTCTATTTTGGGGCTTTTTATATGGCAAGCTCTCTCTGGTGTCGAAATTATCCAAAGAATTCTCACTAAAGCATAGGGTATCAGCTATTATACCAATTATGTGTGAAGCTGCACAGAATAATCATCATCCGTATCTATCTGCGTTTATCTGCGGTCAATTATTCTTAAAATCTTATTCTATGCAGTTTCATTTCAATTTGGTATCAGTTATCATGAGTTAATTGTCACCTGTGTTTCTTCTGAGGAAAAGGTATATTCAAAGATTGATGAAAATCTTTTTGTACCTTGTGTGTGAGACGATGAGAAACTTGACGGACAATTTGATTCAGGATGCGATCGCCTGTAGATTGAATTAAAGAAGGGGATAATCGCTGAATAAATCTGGGAAACTGCAATTCAACCACCAAATCCAATTCCCATTCTACTCGTGTAATCCCTTCTACATCACCTATCAATCGAGTTGATGATTTATAATCCACCTCATAACCGGGTGCTTGGTAATCAGGTACAGGGATAGTCCGAATATAGAACTTACGATCTTGGGGTTTTAACAACTCCAAGCCAATCTTTGGTTCCACATCGTAACCAAAAGCACCAAATTTACCCACCGCTAAAGCATAACTATTTTCCCCTAGCGGATGTACCTTCATGGGTTCTGCACAACGACTAAACCAGGAAGCATGAGTATTAAAATACTCTTCTACATGATCTACAGGTGCATACATTTCCATACTGTCTTGATAACTTCCATAAAATTTAGTTGAATTTAGATGAACTGCTTCTGATGCGTTTCTGTCTGCTAATTCCCAGCGTTGATATTCACTGTTGTTTGTAACCATAAATGTGTTTTTTGTATATTTTGAGGTTTCCCTATATTAGACATTCCCACTTGAGGGAAGTTTTTTCACATTAAAATCCCATCTTCATGAAAATCTCAACAATTTATCATTAACTTCACATAAAACATCATGAACTGATTATGTAGAGCAAGTCAACAAGGAACAAAATAGTAGATTTATCTGTACCCATTTAGCATTCCTAATTGACTAACCAAAAAATATCTTGCCTTTTATGACTATCTTGATGATTTTAATACGATAGTTGATATTGTAGCTAAATAACCGCATACGTCATCATAGCAATATTACTGAAGTTTTCACTTTCTGGAAAACAAAGGGTAAATTTTTGTTATTAATCAAGAGAAAAACACAGAGGAGTTAAATTCTGAAAAGCTTTGAACTTAAAGGTGTAGAAAAACTCATTGCTCCCATAGCATCACTTTTGGGCTTTGTATATTTGTTTCAGTGGTATGTTTTTGGAGATATACAATTATCCCCTGAACCTGTATTTACCAGAAAACAGCCTCCTCTAGTTATGAAAGGTGGAGATCCTTATATTCGAGCATTAATGCGAACTATATCTGCCAGTGAAGCTAGTGGTAATCGTCCCTACTCTCTTTTGTATGGTGGTGAGCAAGTTAATGATCTTAGTTATCATCCTCAAAAATGTGTCACCATCATTACTGGGCCGAACACAGGTAATTGTTCCACAGCCGCAGGTAGATATCAAATTATTAATACTACATGGTATCAAATCGCGCCACGCTACCATCCAAAACCCACACAAATGATGTTTTGGACTAATTATAGTTTTGAAGCAGAGTATCAAGATGCTGTAGTTTACCGTTGGTTGAATGATTCCAAAGTTTGGGGTGTAGATATTCCTAAGCTATTACAGCAGCAAAAATTAAATGACGTTTTACGGAAACTTTCTCCTACTTGGACAAGTTTAGGATACGGGATAGAAAATAATTCTGTGAGTCGTTCCTTACCCAAAATTTATCAGCAAATCTTAAAAGAAGAACTAGAACAACATACTAAAGTTGAACGTACAAAGTAGACTATTGTATCTTGTCTCAATTTACAAGAATTGGATTCTTTGCTTTTGCTGATACAGGCATAAACATTTTTGCCTGAATAGGTTTTAGCACTTCCAACCCATTTAAGTTTTGCAAACAATTCAAAGCTGCTTCCCGAATCATTACTTCTTTTTCCTGACTCAGTAGCAGTTGTAAACATTCGATAATATCTTGTTGTATTGGTGTATCAACCCGCTGACGAGTAATCAGTTTATTGAGTTGACGGATGGAAATCAAGCGTTTTAAAGGATCTTTTTCGGTTAAATTGTTTAACAATTGATCAAGATAATCTTCCTCTCGATTTCCTTGCAAACTGAATATTTGCCACACCAACAAAATTAGAGTTAAGAGGGTTGCCATACCTTGAACAATAGCGCCAGCAGCCAACCAATGACTAGGAGCATCAACCCAAATTGCCGATGCCATATAAGTGATAACAGTCGCAACACCACCACTCACAATAGAATAAGCTAACCGACTGTTAGTGCTGCTCATCAATTTTCGTATTTCTAACCAGCATAATTGCCAGTTCCATTTTTGCAGTGAGTAAGTAAATACCATTGTCCCAATGCCAACAATAAGAGCTAAAAGCAATTGCCAACTCCAAAGCAGCATAGCCACAATAATCGTCAATAAGCCAAGCAAAACACCAGGTTCAGAGAAATGTTTAAAAACTTGATGTTTGGGGATTCCTGTTTTAATTTCCGAAATTTGATTCATGAATTGTCGCCAAGAAGACGAAGCCTGTGCCACAGTATTTACCTACTTGATTAGAAAATTATAAATGTATAGTTTCTTCTCAGAATGAGGATGAAATCAGGAAAATTTCATCCTTAAACAGAATGCTATTTATCCTGTAAGCGGATATCAATTACAGACGCATTGAAGTTATAATTAAAACCTTCTAATTCAAAAGGCATTCCAATTTTAATCTTGCTATTACCAAGAACTGGTCCATCTTTAGTTACGGTAGATTTGCCTTCTAAAGTTAAGATCAAATCTGTACTAAAGTTGTTTGTTCTGGGATCTGGCAATTCTTTCACAGAACCATCTGGTTGATTAACAGTAACCATTCTATCTAATTGTTGAATGGATTTAATCCCAATCTGTCCATAGGGCTGATTGCGGATAATGACATTGGTTTTACCACCTTTAGTCAATCCTTCTTTAAATAACTGTTGAGGATTACGAACATTTAGGCCACGCACTACCAAATCTACTTCAATTGGTACTGTTTTCGCACCCACTTGAGCCACAGAACCGGAAGTACCAGGGAAAATAAAGATACTTACTACCACTAGCAAAATTACTAGCGCAGCACCTAAATCTAATAGGTTAATTTTACCGAATAAGCGACCTTTGGAATCTAAAATAGCCATAACCAAGTTTGGATAAGTTGTAGTTAAGTTTTTAGCTAAGTAATTGATTGTACCAACAAGTTTTTTTAAGTGATCTACAATCTTGATCACTGAATCAGAATTGACAAAAGCTAGGCGTTATGGTTATGCGACAGTTTATCATAATTGCCGGAGTTTCGCTGTCATAGTAGCAGTAAGTTATTGCCATTCACTATTTGCACGATCTTGAGTTGAAAATGCAACTTAGTAATCTAAAAATTCGTCCTCTGATTTTAAGTTCTTACACCAATCTCATATAAATAGATGATGATTAACTCGAAAGGAATTTGGACAAATTACCGTTTATGGCAGCGTCGCTGTTTATATCCATTAATTTCTGTAAGCGTTGCTTTAACTCTTTGCTTGACTACACCGTTACCAAGTAAAGCTATAAATCTGGGAGACTTGATCCGTATAGCCCCACAATTAACCCAAATATTTCAGCTATCTAATATGTCTGATCGTCAGGAAGTTGATCTTGGACAGCAAATGAATCAGCAATTACAGCAAGAAGTTAGAATTTCTCGTAATTCAGAGTTAAATAGCTATATTGAACAAATAGGTAGACGTTTAGCGGCTAATAGCACGCGCCCTAATCTCCCTTATACCTTTCAAGTAGTTGAAGATGATGCTGTAAATGCTTTTGCAACGGCTGGAGGTTTTATTTACATCAATACAGGTTTACTCCAAGCCGCAGACAATGAAGCTGAAGTTGCCAGTGTATTAGCTCATGAAATGGGTCACATTGAAGGTAGACATTTAATCAAACAAATGAAACAAAAGGCTATAGCTAGTGGTGTAGCCACCGCAGCAGGGTTAGATCGAAGTCAAGCCATAGGTATTGGTGTGGATCTAGCACTCAATCGTCCTCGGAGTCGCCAAGACGAACTTGACGCTGATAACAAAGGATTAAAAAACTTGACCCGGACTGGTTATGCTCAATCAGCAATGGTTTCTTTTATGAAAAAACTACAGAAAAGCAGTTCCGTACCTGCATTTTTGAGTACACATCCCGCAACAGGCGATCGCATTACAGCCCTCCAGCGGCAAATTAACAATCAACCAAGTAATAGATCCTATGGTTTGGATGATAGTGCGTATCAAGCGAATATGAGAAGATTTTTGCGGTAATTATTCTCGTTTTTTGTGCCGACGGCTACCTACGAATTCCTGTGGCTGAACAATTGTAATTGCCTCTTCCCAACTAAGAGTCCGCACTTTTTTACTAAACACATTAGCCTGATAAACTAACTTATTCGTAATATCCAGCCCCGTTAGCCAACCGCTACGGGGATGATAAGCACCAGTATCAATATCTAACCACCCTTGCCCCTGTGCCAAATTACCAGGAGCAACACCAGGTAAGGTAAAAGTTATAGTATGACCAACTATAATCAACTTATTTGCAAAATAGGGTTGTTCTATCCGATGGAACTCATCCCTAATCCAGCATAGTTGATCTGATGTTTGTTGTTGGACAGTTCTTTTCGGATCTACACCTGCATGAGTTAACCAAAAATCTCCCAAATCTAAATATGT
>JANMGZ010000746.1:0-2587 GCA_031374905.1 Dolichospermum sp. OTE_70_metabat_362_sub | reverse complement strand
TTCTCGATAAGCACAAACTTGATCACCTCGAATATCAAAAGCAACTGCAACCCGATTTTTATAAGGGTTGCCAAATAAGTTACCTTCATCCCGAAATTCAAAAATCACGGTTTTTTCATTACTAGTAATACTGTCTACAGCAGTCAGCTTAATTCCTGATTGAAAAGCCTCAGAAACATATTCAAAAAACTCTTTTGCTCGTTTCTTACCTACATTTAAACCGTGAAACCTTCCCATAGGAAACCAAAAAGTAAAATCATCTGTCAGCATATCTAAAAATGCTTGCCAATTACCAGTTTCTAAGCCTTGTGTAAAATACTCAAATGCCTGTTGAGCAATTTTTAAAGTGTGTTCTGATTGTGTTGTCATTTATTTATTCCTAATTTTTTGGTTTCTATTGTTCCCCCTATTATTTTAAATAAAGCTTTAGGCGACTGGAAGCGACTGGAAGTCACTGCTACACAGGCAAAACCCACCTTCGTGGGTTATTACAGCGGTTTCCGCTCTTATAAGGTACATCTTAGCCCCCTCCTCGCTTGCGGGGTGGGGGTTGGGGGCATGGGGTTCTTGTACCTCATAACATCGGGAAGTGCTGTAGTAGTCCGCGTAGGCGGACTTTGTTTGTATAGCCGCTATTTCTAATAGCCAGGGTTTGTTTGGCTTGGTAAATTATCAAAATTATACCAGTCTGCGTTTAACTTCCTCTGCCAAATCTGTCAAAGCTACTTCTATTTGTTCACCACTTTGTAAATCTTTCAATGATGATTTTTGTGCCGCTGCTTCTTCCGCACCAATAATCACACAAAACCTAATTCCCTGTTTATCTGCGGTTTGAAATTGTTTACCTAAAGGGCGTTTTTCAAAGTTAGTGACAACATTAATTCCGGCTTGACGTAACTGTTGAGATACTTGTAAATAAACAGGCATTAAATCCTCTTGCATATTTACTACTACAACCTGAGTAGGTGTGGCAGACAAAGTATTCAAAATCCCCGCTTTTAACAACCGACTAATTAATCGAGTTAAACCAATAGAAATACCCACACCAGGCATTTTTTCACCGATAAACATTCCCACTAATTCTTCATATCTACCACCAGAACAAATACTCCCCAATGCTGCATGACCTAATAAAGTAGTTTCATAAACAGTTCCAGTATAATAATTTAAACCACGGGCAATAGATAAATCAATACAGAAACGTTTATCATCAACTCCTAAATTTCGTACTCCATTAATAACAGTTTCTAATTCGGTTACTCCTAAATTAAATTGTTCTGCTTCTGGTAAATTCTCAGCTAGATGTTTGAGTTTATTTAAAACATCATCAACAGTGCCATCAATTTTTACAAACTCAATAATTTCTTGAGTTTGTTCAGAAGAAATACCTTCTTTTTCCAACTCTTGCTTAACTTTAGCTTCGCCGATTTTTTCTAAATCATCAATAATACTGATACAGGTTTTAATTTGGTTTTCAGCAACTCCTACTGATTGGAAAAAACCTGTGAGAATTTTGCGGTTATTAATGCGAATGACAAAATCACCAATATTAATCTTTTCAAATATTTCGGTAATAATTGCCGGCATTTGAGCATCATAAAGTAAACTGAGTTTACCACGAGCAACTACATCTATATCACATTGCCGAAATTGTCGAAACCGCCCATCTTTTGCTCGTTCTCCCCGAAAAACCATATCCATTTGATAACGGGCAAAGGGAAAAGTTAATTCATTTAAGTGACGGGCAATATAAGCCGCAAAGGGAACAGTTTGATCAAATTTTAAAGCCCTAGCTTCTGAACCAGTTTCTCCCGATTTATCCTTTTCTGCTTGGCGATTTGGTGGTAAAATTGGCTCAATACCATAGATAATATTGTCACCTTGATTACCTTTAGCTTGTAGCACTTCTAACCTTTCTACGGCTGGGGTTTCAATGGGTGTAAAACCATAACTTTCAAAAACCTGACGAATAATATCTAATAAATATACTTCTAAACGCTTTTCGCTAGGTAGAAATTCGGAAAATCCGCTAGGAGTAGAAAAGTTGATTTTGTCACTTTTATTCATGTTTTTGCCTTAATAGATAGAAAATTAACTACAGCTTATTATCTTATCTTTTATTGATAGTCTTGACAGGTAAATAAGAAAATGCTCAGAGTGATCCCAAAATATCCGATATTTTTAAGAAAATTTACCTGTAAATAATATATTTCTACGTTAAAGTTTATTGTTTTTTATGACGTAATAACTATTCTAAATCATTAAACCACCAAGGATCTTTATGTGAATTAGTTTTCATCAAAAGTGCTTTTTTTCGCAAGAAGCGGCTTAAACCCATTGCACCAATTCGTGAACCTCCCAATCCAGAAAATTTAAAAGCATTTCTGTCTCCTTCGTTAATTAATGACGTTAATCCGGCATCATTAATACTAATCACACCAGCTTCTATTTTATCAGCAACTTCTATGGCTATTTCTGCTGATTCAGCAAATACAGCAGCACTAAGTCCATAAAGATAATCATTAGCTAATTTTATCGCTTCTTCGCTATTAGTAAAAGACATTACAGGCATGATTGGTCCAAATGT
>JANMGZ010000731.1:0-19574 GCA_031374905.1 Dolichospermum sp. OTE_70_metabat_362_sub | reverse complement strand
GGGTGCGAGAAGTTGTGGCAAAAAATGTTAAGTAACGTAACAATATAGAAATAATACTTTTTGCATTATTGCATCTGCCGTGAAAGCCTTTGATACTTTTGACGCTAATCTCCGAAAAAACCTGCTCATGTTATTTGCAGCAGGTTTGTTTTTCTGGTCAGGTTTGGCCTCATTATTGCCCACCTTACCCTTGTATATTGAACATATTGGTGCTAGTAAACAAGAAATTGGCATTGTGATGGGTAGCTTTGCCATTGGGATGTTACTATGTCGCCCCTCAATGGGTGCTTTAGCAGATATACGGGGTCGTAAAATAGTATTATTGATTGGAATGTCCGTGGCTGCGATCGCTCCTTTGGGATATTTATTTGTTAATTCAATTATTTCCCTGATGGTAATTCGCGCCTTTCATGGCATTAGTATTGCAGCTTTTGCCACAGCCTACATTGCCCTAGTGAGCGATTTAGCACCAGAACACCGTCGCGGTGAGGTCGTTGGTTACATGAGTTTGGTGAGTCCTTTAGGTGTGGGAATCGGTCCTGCTATCGGGGGATTTTTGCAAGCAAGCGCTGGTTATACTCCGCTATTTTTATCATCTGCGGCTTTATGTTCCCTGGGTTTATTATGTATTATCCCCATTGTCAATCCACCAATTGTCACCAAACCAATTAACAGCAAAAATGATAACTTTTGGCAAATATTAACGAGTCCTCGCGTGCGGATTCCGGCTATTGTCTTATTACTGAGTGGTTTAACTTTAGGTAGTTTGCATACTTTCATCTCCCTATTCATCAAATCAACAGGAGTTGATTTAAATCCAGGTTTCTTTTTCACTGCTGCGGCTCTCTCCAGTTTTAGTTGTAGATTATTTACTGGTAAAGCTTCAGATCAATATGGCCGGGGTTTGTTTGTCACCATGAGTTTGATAGCTTACACACTCTCTATCATCTGCGTTTGGCAAGCAAATAACTCTTTCATGTTTTTATTAGGGGCATTGATAGAAGGTTCTGGTTCTGGTACACTTATTCCCATGATTTCTGTATTAATGACAGATAGGGCTTTACCCCATGAACGAGGCAGAATATTTGGTGCTTCCTTAATGGGATTTGATATCGGTTTAGCTATAGCAGGGCCAATTTTTGGGACATTTGCCGAAACCCTTGGTTATCGGAATATGTTTGGTTTGACTACAGGTTTAACTGTCATCGCCATAATCATCTTCCTTACCCAGTCTAGCCGCAATATCCCGCAATCTCTGCGCTTTGCCTTTGGTCGAACAGAAGATATCTATGCCGTGAAATGATATCGACCAAATTTAAATATCCAGTATCCAGAACCTTTGTAGAGACGTTCGATGGAAAGTTTCTACAATTTTTTTTAGCAACTCCTAAGTAGGGTAAAACCATGCAATCTATTTTATCAAAGACAACAGCATTAGCAGTGATTACACTTTTATCTTTAAGTTTCCAAAACCAAGTATTAGCTCAAAAACCATCAGAAAAATTAGTAGATTCCATAAAATCTGTAGCAGATGTTAAACGTCAACTCAAACAGATTTTTACAGATTTAAACCAATGTAATTCAGGTGGTTGCTTGAATAATATGAACACCGATATTTGTGAATTAGTCGGGGCATTAGATGTTAAAGTAGACGGTACAATTATAGGCGCAATGTCTGGAGCTAGTGATAAAAAAATTTCTATTTCAGCATCAGACTTAAAATTGATGCAAAAAATCTTCACTCAGTGTAAGATAACTAATTATCAATACTGGAATTGGGAATCTGTATTACACGTTAATTACTCACCTACGCCACAAATAGATAGAGAAATTCGTGCTGCTTTGGGCGCTCCTAAACCACGATAATTAATTTAGATTTTTAGAAAAAATATGCGATTATTCAACTCTACTATTCAATGTATCCGAAATCCACAGTGTCTTGTAATACTTAAAGCAGTTTAGTAAAGCTAACTCAGGACATCAAAAATGCACAAACTCCAAAAAGGAACTTGTGCATTTTTAATTATAAAATGGGCGAGGAGGGATTCGAACCCCCGACACCGTGGTTCGTAGCCACGTGCTCTAGTCCACTGAGCTACACACCCTTGACTCACGAATTTCATAATAGCACACACTTTCCTAATGACGCAAGATAATTTTTCAAATTCTTTTCCACTAACCCATTTGGATGCCAAAGGATCAGCCCAAATGGTTGATGTATCAGGTAAAGTAGCCACTATTCGCCAAGCTGTGGCGACTGGTAAGGTGCGGATGTTACCTGAGACGTTCGCCGCCATTCAAGCCGGTAACACTCCCAAAGGCGATGTTTTAGCAACTGCGAGGTTAGCGGGAATCATGGCTGCTAAACAAACAGCGAATTTAATCCCGCTTTGTCACCCCTTACCCTTGCAGAAAATTACCGTTGAGATTATTCCCGATGCCCAACTACCCGGTTATCAAATTGATGCCACTGTGAAAACTAAAGCGGAAACTGGTGTAGAAATGGAAGCTTTAACAGCGGTGTCTATTGCTGCTTTAACTTTATACGATATGGCTAAAGCGTTAGAAAAATCAATTCAGATTGAGGCGATTCATTTAGTGAGTAAAACAGGTGGAAAGTCTGGGTATTGGGAGTAGGTTGGGTTAAGCGATCGCGCAACCCAACACAATCATTAATAATGTTGGGTAACAACCGTCAACCCAACCTACCAATTAGCGGTTGTTATAATTTTACTCAAAAACTACGGTTCTATTTCCATAGACTAAAACGCGATTTTGTAAATGCAATCTTACCGCCCTAGCTAATACAATTCTTTCTAAATCTTTACCTTTTCTGATTAAATCATTTACCTCATCTCGATGACTTACCCGCACTACATCCTGTTCAATAATTGGTCCTGCATCTAAGTCAGGTGTGGCATAATGGGCTGTTGCTCCAATAATTTTTACCCCTCTTTCAAAAGCCCGATGATAGGGATTAGCCCCAATAAATGCTGGTAAAAATGAATGATGAATATTAATAATTTGCGGGAATTTTTCAATAAAATCTGCGCTAACTATTTGCATATATTTTGCTAAAACGACTAAATCAATTTTGTATTGATGTAGTAATTCTAATTGTTTAGTTTCTTGTTCTTGTTTATTTTCTTTAGTAATCGGTAGGTAATGGTAATCAATACCGAATTGTTCAACTATCGGTTGTAAATCAGGATGATTACTGATAATTAAAGGAATTTCCGCATTAAATTCTTGAGCGCGATGTCTCCAAATTAAATCAAATAAACAATGATCTTGACGGCTTACCCAAATAGCAATACGGGGAAGAGTATCAGAAAAGTGTAATTCCCATTTTGCATTTAAAGGTTGAGCAATTGCATTAAACGCGGGAGTAATTACATCTTTGGGTAAATTAAATCCTTTTAATTGCCATTCTATGCGAGTTAGAAATAATCCGGCTTCAAAATCTGTATGTTGATCTGCATGAGTAATATTGCCACCATTAGCATAGATAAAATTGGCAAATTTGGCTACTAATCCTCTTTGATCTGGACAAGAAATTAATAAGGTTGCTGTTTGTTTTGTCATGGAATTTTTAAAGGTTATATTTAATTAAATTGGCGGTTAGAAACCGCATCTATACAAGCAAAACCCACCTGCGTGGGTTATTATTTATTTATTATCGTCTATAAATTATTTACTTATTTGTAGGAGTTGGTGAAGGAAGACTAGGTAATGGCTGTAAATCAGTTTTTTCTGCTATTTGTTTCCATTCTGATATGTCTCGATTAACTGCATTTACAAAATCTTTAGAAACTAATAACAACTTCATATTTTTGTTAGCGTCAGCTTGAGCATATAAAAATTGATTATTAAAATCACCTTTACCTAAAATCAATTGATGGCTTTCTTGATTTTTTAGTTTAATATCAATAGTTGCTACAGGTTTATCTAAACCGAATTCTGATAATTCAGTGGGTGAAATTGATACTGTTCTTTCACTTTTGCCCTTAACTAATAAATCCATTAAATAAGAAACAATTGCATCATTTGCTAGTGTTGATATGGGAGATTTGATTTCCCATTGGGGTTTTTCAGATGTATTTCTTTTCTCTATTTGCAATGTTGTTTCTTTAAATTTAATTGTTAAAGATTGTACATCATCAGCGGTAAAAGCGAAAATTTTCTGTTTTTGGGTTTTTATTTCCGTTGTCTGAGTTTTTCCTTTGATTTCATGAAAGTAGACAAAACCACCCAAACCCAAAGCTAAAAGTATTAAAATTAAAGTCGTTTTTGGTAATTTAATGTTGAAGATTAATTAATAAATTATTTAGTTATTGAGAAACTAAAACCGCTTCTCGCCATTTTTGCACTGAGTTAATTATATAAATGCGATCGCTATTTTTTAACATTTCTACTGTAATAATTTCTTCTCGGATTTTACCTTGTTCAAGTAAACTAGCGCGAAAAGTCCCGGCTAATAAACCGCATTTTACCGGAGGTGTCAGCAATTCTCCATTTAACTTCACCACAATATTACCAATACAGGTTTCTGTGATTTCCTCTCTTTCATTCCATAATAAAACATCATCACAATCAGGAAAAGTGGCTTTTACTCTTTCATAAACTTGGCGATTGGTAGTTTTATGATACAAAAATATATTAGTAGAGTCAACAGGTGTGCAACACATACCTAGTTTGACAAATTCCTGATTATTTATAGGAGATAAAGGTATAATTTGATATCTAATCTCACCATGAGCATCTAACAATAACCGCACTTTGTAAGCTTGATTTAAAAATGATTTTGGTAATTTATCAAGTTGAGCTTTTAAGTTATTTATATCAAGATTAAAATCAAAGTAAATTGCGGAAGCTTGTAAACGTTGTAAATGATAATCTAAAACAAAATAACCATCATGAGGTTGCCATAATATTGTTTCTAAAAGTGAAAAACTTGGTTGATTTAGTGTGAGAACTTGGGCTTTAATTTGACATTCTTGATATTCTTCACTACTTACAGAATCCCAAACAATTCCTCCCCCGACTCCATATTCTGCTTGACTATTTTTTTTATCAATTAATACAGTCCGAATAGCCACATTAAATTGAGCTTGACGCTGGGGACTAATAAAACCAATACATCCAGTATAAATGCGGCGTGGTGTATTTTCCAATTCTTGGATAATTTGCATTGTCCGGGCTTTAGGTGCGCCAGTAATAGAAGCACAGGGAAACAACGCCGCCATAATTTCATTTATGGAAACTGTAGTTGTGGCTGTGACGGTAGATGTCATTTGCCAAACTGTGGGATATTTTTCAACATTAAATAAACTGGGAACTTTGACAGTATTAATATTAGCTATTCTGCCTATATCATTGCGAATCATATCCACAATCATCACATTCTCAGCGCGGTTTTTTTCAGAAAAATGTAGTTGATTAGCAATATCATGATCTGCCACTAATGTTAAACCTCTAGCTGCTGTTCCTTTCATGGGACGTGAGGTTAGGAGATTACCGTCAAGATGAAAAAAGAGTTCAGGGGAAGCAGAACAAATAGCAAAGTTATCAATATCAACATAAGCCCCATAATCGGCTTTTTGTGCTTGGACTAATTTGAGAAATAATTCCCAAGTATCACCAGTGAAGGGCGCATTGAGGCGTAATGTATAATTAACTTGATAAGTTTCCCCCAAAGCAATATATTTTTTAATTTGACTAATGGCTTGATGATATTCTGCTTCACTGACTGAAGGTGTCCAATTGAGTTGATATTCATGAGGTAAAGCAGGTTTTGGTAATTCAATAATTTCTGGTTTTCTATATAATCCAAACCAAAGGAGGGGAAATGAACAGGGAGAATTTGTTTCAAATACGGAATCAAAAGCAGGTGAGGCTTCATAACTCATGAAACCTGCCCCATACATTTGATGTTTGTCAATCAAATCATTTATAATTTGCAATTTGGGAACAACTTGATCGATGGTATCAGCCCTGATAATTTCATCAGGATTTTGAAAAGAAAGCCAATGCTTTAGTTTAGCATTATGGATTACTAATTGATTTTTCATCGGCGTTTCCACCAAATCAGAAAACCTGTTCCTAAACCAATTAAAGGTAATAAAAATACAGAAGCTATTGTTAACAAGTTAGCTTGAAGTATTGATATAACAATCCGGCGATTTCTTGGTTCTTTAGGACGAATTGAGAGAAGTTGTTGATCTTGTTGACTTAGCCAACTAACTGAGTTGAGAAACACATCTCCATTTAACTGTTGTTCAAATAAACCATCAACAGCAAAATTTGAGTTTCCAAATACTACTAACCGTGATTCTTTAGAAGTATTTGGTGAGTTTGGAGAAGTTGGTGTTGGTGAATTGGTGGAAGTTGGTGTTGGTGAGTTTGTAGAAGTTGGAATTGGTAACTTTCTAGTTAATGCTACTCCTAAAGTTAAAGGTCCCTTTAAATCTTGACCTTCATTAAACTCCAATTTTTCACTTTTTTGATCACTTTCTGCCCAACTGCGGGGATAAGGTTTAGTTTTCAATAAAGCCATAGACTCGATACTAGATACAGGATCAATTTCTAAAGGACGAGTTAAGGGATATACAGAAATATTTTTCTCAAAATCTTTAGTAATAGGATGTTGTCCGTATTCTGTTACTAAAATAGCAGCAGGTCCAAGTTGTAAATTTTCTCCAGAAGTATCAATCGCTAAACGATTATCTAAACGCACACCCCAATCTTTTAAAATAGTATCTATTTTCGGGTTGGTATTAGGATCAATCATTAATAACAAATTACCACCACGATTAAGATAATTTTGTAAAGCTATAACTTCCCCTGTCAATAATTCTCTTTGGGGTCCTGCCACAACTATAACAGCAGCATCATCAGGAACTTGCGGTTGTTCTGCTAAATTCAACGCTGATGTGGTAAAGTTTTTATCAGTTAATCCTTTAATTGCTTGAGAAATTGCGCCTTTACTAGCTGAAAGTGGGCGTTCACCATGACCTTGAAGAAAGTAAACTTTAGCAGTTTTAGAACTGGTGATTTGTTGTAAGCGATTAGTTAATTTTATTTCTGACAGTCGTTCATTTTCATTAATTATCTGGACTAATTGCCTTTTGTTTTGAAATTCTAGATAAACTTCGCCATAATCTTTAACACCAAATTTTTCTGCTATTCCTGGCTTTAATTGAGGATCAACATACTCAAATTTAAATTGTTGACTTTGACGATTATAGTTATCTAATAATTCCCGATCTTGGAGATTTTGTTCTTTACTAAATAACCAAACTTTCATTGTTTCAGGTAAATTACTTACTAATTCCCTTGATTGAGGGGATAAAGTAAATAATTGACTATCTGTTAAATCTAAGCGCAGATAATAGCGACTACCTAAAAAGTTAATTAATCCTAAAATAATTAATACTGATAAAGTTGCCACAAAAGCATTAGTAGCACTTTGGGCAGAACGCTGTTGCCACCATTTAGTTTTTCGATTTTGTAGTATCACCCATAAGCCACAAATTACCAGACCTATTAATGTTAATAATAAAGGGAGTATTCCCCATGTTTCTGATATTAAACCAATGGTTAAACCAGCAGCTAAAAAGAATGGTCCTAGCCAAAATACAAGTTTCCAAAGTTTGTTTTTATTCATTAGGGAACAGGGAATGGGTAATGGACAATTGACAATTGACAACTAACAACTGACAACTGACTATTGACTATTGACTATTGACGTTGAAAGCGAAGGGCATCAATTGATTGGGCTGTGAGAAAAATACCTAAGATAATGTAACTAGCAAATAAAATCAAGCCGCTAGTATCAAAAATTCCTTGAATCAAGGTATTGTAATGTTTCAGCAGGGATAAATGACTCACCGCTTCACCAATAGGACCAGGGATGGTTTTAGCAATTAAATCAATGAATAATAGTAAAATAACGACGGCAAAAGTGAGAACGGCAGATAAAATTGTACTGTCTGTTAATGAGGAAATAAACATTCCTAAAGATAAAATCGCCGCTGCTAGTAAAAGTAATCCTAAATGACCAAGTAAGGGAATTATGGGAGATATGGGAGGATTGGAATTAGATAAAGCGATCGCTTCAAATCCCATCAAAGGTAAAATCATTGTCAAGAAAAATGTTAATACTCCTAATAATTTACCTACGGCTACAGCCCAATTAGTAATTGGTGATGTGGCTAATAGTTCTAATGTTCCTCGTTTGCGTTCTTCGGCATAAAGTCCCATTGACAGAATAGGCAATATAAATAACATTAACCATCCCATTCTATCTAAGAATGCTCGCACAAATTCGTAGGGAACATCTATTGTTGGTGCGGGAACTCCCATTTGTTGCCCTTGTAAATCATAAGCAGAAACTGTAACTAAAATTCCTTCTGGACCTAACAAAATCATCACGAAAAATAAACCAGCTAAAAACCAAAATGTACTAGCTATTCCGTAGGCTAATGGAGAAACAAAATAACTTTGTAGTTCTCGACGATAAATGGCAATAATATTGGCGATGACTATACCCATTTATGCAGGTTCTCCTTCTTCAATTTCTGAAATTATTTCCGTTGATAAATTCTTTTCTGCTGTCGTTAATTCTAAGAAAACATCTTCTAGTGTGGCATTTATCCGTCGCATTTCATATAAATCAAATCCAGCCTGAATTAAAGCCGCAGTAATTTCTTTTCCTGGTTCAGTTCCTGGCTGTAATATTACTCGTAAGCAAGTATGATTTTCTGATAATTGCTGATGGTTAGGCATTAATTCTACTAAACTCACACCGGATATATTTTGCAGCATTTGTTTAGCTAAAGCCGCTTCACCACCAATTTCTAATTCATACCCTGCCCCACCTGTTAACTGTGTCATCAAATTTTCTGGGGTATTAGTTGCGACTATTTGCCCACGATTAATAATAGCAACCCGGCTACAGGTCATGCTCACTTCTGGGAGAATATGAGTAGAGAGAATAATAGTATGTGTTCCTGCTAAACTTTTAATTAAATTTCGCACTTCGATAATTTGCCGGGGATCAAGACCAACTGTAGGTTCATCGAGAATAATAGCTGGAGGATCATGAACAATTGCTTGGGCAATCCCCACTCTTTGCCGATAACCTTTAGAAAGTTTGCGAATAATAACTTTGCGTTTATCTTCTAAGTTGCAGCGGTTGATGGCTGCTGTTACTTTTGTCGGGCGATCGCCTGAACAAACTCCCTTAATCCGAGCGACAAAGTGTAAAAACCCTTCCACTGTCATCTCTGGGTATAACGGCGGTGTTTCCGGTAAATAACCAATTCGCTGCCGCACCAACAGAGAATGATCATGGACATCATAACCTGCAATCTTGGCTGTGCCACTGGTGGCAGGTAAATAACCGGCTAAAATTCGCATGGTTGTAGTTTTACCAGCCCCATTGGGACCCAAAAACCCCAAAATTTCCCCCGGTTCAACGCTAAAGGTAACATCAGTAATTGCTGTTGTCGAACCATAAATTTTACTCAGATGCTCAACTTCAATCATTTGCCCAATCACCAATTATGAGAATACCCATCTTAGCTAAAGAATGGGAAGTTGGCTGCGGCAAACGCCCAACTTCCCAACTCCAAAGGGTAATTGCCAAGATAGCACTTTTGATTTTTGTCTTCTTTTCTAATTAGAGCGGTGATTGTGAAGTATACAATACAATGGAGGGCGCAAGGCCAATGGAGGCCAATGGAGGGCGCAAGGCCCTGCGCCCCTACAGGTTTTGCGTTCTAATGACTGTATTTCACTCAAGTTCCTACTGATATAACAATTTACAAAAATGTATTATACCCGCAGAATTTAATAACATATTGTATTATGTAGCTTGGGTATTTAACTCTAATTTTAATATCTGTGTAAAAAAAATTACAAAAAATGACCTATGTAATTAAAGTTAACTATTATTTTGCTCAGTTAAGAGAATTGTTGAGGATTTTTTAGGTCATACTAGTTGCATAAAACGTAAAATGATTAATTTATTTCATTGTATGAAATAATTAAAAATAGTAATAATTCAGAATATAGTAAAATTTCTACATAGATTACTCAAATACATAAGATTTGAAGGCAAAGGCATGGAAGGGAATGAGAGAGAAAAAATTCGCCACCTATTAGTTGTCCAAGATCCAAAAGGTCAGCGCACTCTTCCTTTGCTAGAAGCAACATATTCTTTAGGCAGGGATCTCCGGAATGCTATTGTTCTCTATTCTCGCTCTGTATCCAGACAACACGCGATCTTATTAAGAGTCACAATCCCTAATACTGATGAATATGGCTTTAGGATTATTGATGGCAATTTTCAAGGGAAAAGAAGCACTAATGGTTTATTTATAAATGGCAACAAATGTCTTAATCATAATCTCCAAAATGGAGATATTATCACCTTCGATGTGAACACTTCTGCCAAATATTATGTAATTACTAATCTTTCAGAGCAAATATTTTCTGAATCTTGTGAAACTGGGGATTTATCTGATTTTCTATCGGGCAAAGTAAGTACCGTTTCTCCCTTTAGTACAGCTATTGTAGACAATAGCAATTTTGAAGCTGCTAGTGATACAGCTTTAGCTCGTTTAGCTTCTTTCCCTGAACTTATTCCTAATCCGATTATAGAAATGGATTTAGAGGGGAGAGTCACATATATGAATCCAGCCGCAGCAGCAAAATTTCCGAATTTGAGGCAGATAGGTCAGGAACACCCAATTTTGACCCAACTGTTAACAGCAGTTGAGAATCAAGAACACACTTCCTTTGTCAGAGAAGTAATAGTTGGTGATGAAATTTTTGAACAATCTGTTCATTATTTACCTCAAAGCGACTTAATTAGAACCTTTATTATTAGAGAAATTACTGAGCAAAAACAAGCTGAACTAGAACTAAAACAGCGCGATCGCCTATTACAAGCAGTAGCAGAAGCAGCAAATTATTTATTATCAGAAATGAACTATGAGATAGCTATCGAAAAAGCATTGGCAGCATTAGGAGAAGCTACCAATGTAGAACGAGTCTATCTATTCAAAAACCATCCCCATCCAATTACTGGAGAAATGTCTGTCAGTATGCAGTTTGAGTGGTTTAAATCTGGTGCGGAAACTTCCCAATCCCATTGGCAAAATCAGTCTTATCAAACCTCTGGATTAGAACGGTGGTATAGCAAACTCTCTCAAGGTGAGACTATTAGCGGCTTTACCCAAGGATTTCCCCAGCATGAACAAGAACTACTCAGAGAAGATAATATCAAATCCCTCCTCCTTGTCCCCCTGAGATTAGATACAGAGTTTTGGGGCTGTTTGGGTTTAGTTGAATCTAAATTAGAGCGTTATTGGTCAAAACATGAAGAATCTAGCTTAATTACAATGGCAGCAAGTATTAGTGGCGCTCATCAACGTCAGCAAGTAGAGAAAAAAATCCGCTATCAGGCCATGCACGATTTACTAACTGGACTGCCTAATCGCTTACTATTCAATGATATTCTCAACCAAGGCATCCAAAAAATAGTTGAAAAAGAGGAAAGTATCGCAGTTATGTTTCTGGATCTGGATCGCTTTAAAGTCATCAATGATACTTTAGGGCATACAGTTGGAGATAATTTATTAAAAATTGTTGCCGAAAGACTTAGAGACACAATTAGATCGGAAGATGTTGTAGCTCGTTGGGGTGGTGATGAATTCACTATTTTCTTGCCACAAGTCAGGGAAATTCAACCCATTATTCAAATAGCTGAAAATATTCTCCAGACTTTAGAAAGTGCTTTTCATATCAACGGACATGAACTTTATATTAGTTCTAGTATTGGCATAGCCCTATTGGGTAAAGATAGTCCTAATGCCGAAACTCTCATTCAACACGCAGACGCGGCACTATATTATGCTAAAGATGAAGGCAGAAACAACTACCAATTTTATAAAGAATCTCTTAGTAAAAAAAATCCAGAATTATTGAAGTTAGAAAAAAGTTTACGCCATGCCCTAGAACGCGAAGAATTGATGCTTTACTATCAACCTCGCGTGAATATTGCCACAGGGAGAATTACAGGTATGGAGGCTTTATTGCGTTGGAATCACCCAGAGATGGGTATAGTTTCTCCCACTGTTTTTATTCCTCTAGCGGAAGAAAGCGGCTTAATTATCTCTATTGGTGAATGGGCATTACGTCAGGCTTGTAATCAAAATAAAGCTTGGCAAGATGCGGGATATCAACCAATCACAATTGCTGTTAATCTTTCTCCTAAGCAATTTTGCCAACCTAAGTTAGTAGAAACCTTAACTGAGATTTTAACAGAAACTCAACTAAAACCAAAATTCTTAGAATTAGAGATTACGGAAACTACAGCGATCGCCGATATTAAATTTACCACAACTGCACTACAAAATTTAGCACAGATGGGTTTTCTTCTAGCCATTGATGACTTTGGTACAGGTCATTCTTCTCTAAATCGCTTACAATTCTTACCGTTCCATAATTTGAAAATTGATCGATCTTTTATTAAAGAACTCACCAAAGATCACAAAGCTGCCCATATCATCCAAGCTATAGTTACGTTGGGACAATCTTTAGGATTAAGATTAATTGCTGAAGGTGTGGAACAGCCAGCAGAATTAGAGTTTTTACGCTCGATTAAATGTGATGAAGTTCAAGGATTTCTTTTATATCGTCCCCTATCTGTTGAACAAGCTACAGAAGTTTTGAAAAATGAGAATAAATAGGATTTGCTGATAGCGTAGCGTGGCATAAGCCATAAAAGTTTTTTAGTGATAATCTAACGTAAGCTATGGAGTAAGAGTGAGTGATCAATAATAACTTTTTTCAGCATTTTCTTAATTTTTAATTTATTTATTCTCAATCTAAAATTAATGAAAAGATCACATCGAATGGAGTAAATGAAATTATGAGAGTTTGGCTTGTATGTTTTTTTCTTCTGTTTGCAATAGCCGAGTTTTTTAAATGGGCGCAAGGTTTTTCTGTCCCTTTACCGATATATATTTTAGGTGGGGCATTTTTAGCAGTTGCCTCTAATTATGATAAGATTTTCGGTTCTTCCCTTGGGAATGTTGCTATAATCAACCCTGGACAAGTACCCCAGGAAATAGCGAAGTTGGAATCAGCAGCAAATTCAACTCCAATTTCTTTAAAAATGTCTGCTAATGTATCTGATGTTCAGGAATCTCCCAAAGAATAACTTAATTATTATTTATTTTCTTCAAACATTTTGGTTATCTGATAACTTTTTATAATCAGATCTTATCAAACAGACAGTTTTGTGAGAAATTACACATTGCTGTGAAAAACAATATCCTTAAAAAATGGCTATAATTACCAAAATCCAACGCCTAATTATCTCCTTTATTTCCCTTGGTGCTGTCCTCACTTGCCAAATTGCATCAGCTACTATCACCGTACCCTTCCGCAGTAAAAAAGGGATGGTTGTTTCCGCTAATCCCTTAGCCAGTGAAGCCGGACTTTTAATGTTAAAACAAGGTGGAAATGCGGTAGATGCAGCAGTAGCGACAACCTTCGCTATTTCAGTTGTCGAACCTTTTTCTGCTGGTATTGGTGGGGGTGGTTTCTTACTATTACATTCTCAAAAAACAGGGGAAATCAAAGCTTTAGATTTTCGGGAACGCGCACCCATTAAAGCTACTAGAAATATGTATTTAGATGCTAATGGAAAAGTGATTCCAGGTGCAAGTATAGATGGTTATTTGGCAGTAGCAACACCGGGAACTGTAGCAGGAATGTATGAAGTTCATCGCCGTTATGGTAAGTTGCCTTGGAAAGAAGTTGTTAAACCAGCGATCGCTCTGGCTAAAAATGGGTTTATGATTAGTGATAAGCTTTCTTGGCGTTCTTTTTCAGCTTACGAGAACCGCAAACAAGCAATATTGAAAAACCCAGCAGCCAAGGAAATATTTACCCGCAATGGTGAATATTATCAACCAGGAGAAAAACTGGTACAGCGTGATTTAGGAAAAACATTAGCAGCCATTGCTGAGAATCCCCAAAGTTTTTACACTGGAAAAATTGCCGCAACCATAGCCTCAGATATGGCAAAAAATGGCGGTTTAATTACTCTCGAAGATTTAAAAGCATATAAAGCAATTTGGCGAACTCCTGTATGTGGCAACTTTCGTAAAGCTAAAGTTTGTTCTATGCCACCACCATCATCAGGAGGCGTTCACTTATTGCAGATGTTAAATATTATTGGTGATACGGATTTACAATCATTAGGATGGCATCACCCCAATGCTATCCATTTAATGATAGCAGCCATGAAAATTGCTTATAGCGATCGCGCTAAATATTTAGGTGATCCCGATTTCGTGAAAGTTCCCGTTTCTGAATTAATTAGTCCGGCTTATGCTAAAAAACGTCGCCAAGAAATTAATATGGATATGGCGACACCATCAACAGAAATAAAACCCGGACTCAAAACTTCAAAATTTCATGAATCAACAGAAACGAGTCATTTAAACGTAGTTGACGCAGATAGAAACGCCGTTAGTTTAACTTTCACAATTAATCTCGGCTTTGGTGCGGGAATTGTTACACCAGGAACAGGAATAGTTTTAAATAACGAAATGGATGATTTTGCGGCTGCACCTGGAGTAGCAAATGCCTTTGGATTAGTGGGTAACGAAGCTAACAGTATCGCTCCCCAAAAAACGCCTCTTTCGAGTATGACACCTACAATTATCACCGAAAACAATCGCTTGCGGATGGCTGTTGGTGCGCCCGGTGGTAGCACAATTATCACCCAAGTATTACAAGTAATTTTGAATGTTTTGGCATATAAAATGGATGTAGGTGCAGCGGTTTCTACCCCACGCATACATCATCAGTGGTTACCTGATGAATTACGAGTAGAACCATGGGGTTTAGATGCGTTAACTTTGGCAGATTTACGCCGTCGGGGACACACAATTAAGGAAGTTGCACCTTGGGGTAATGGAAATGCGATAGCTACGCTCGCCGAAGGCATCGCAGTTAAAGAAGATGGTACTCTGGAAGGAGCAGCAGATCCTCGTGGTGATGGTTCTCCCAGAGGGTATTAAGAAACTTCCAAATAAAAAAATATTCTACAAAATTGGATCATCTTTTTTGTGTATACTCAAAACTGCTTAATCGTTCGATTCTATCGGTAAGGGTTTAGCACTGCTCATTGGTGTCAACTTAACGTTAAACGGGCGGTTAGAAACCGCGTCTACACAGGCAAAACCCACCTGCGTGGGTTTCAAATCCTTGATTTTTCGTTAGTCCGCGCAGGCGGACTTCGTTTGTGTAGCTGTGAATTCCATTCGCCATGGCTTAAGTTGACACCTATGATCACTGCTAAACCCCTACAAGTCTATGTTTTTCCTAACCGCGTTTAGTATAGTTCTCCAATGAATTGTTTCACTGTATTTCTACAGTTCCTTTATATCCATTAATTCGGACTTGCTGGCCATCTTGCAGTAAATATGTTGCACCACGCACATCCATGACAGCGGGAATACCATATTCACGGGCAATTATGGCCCCGTGGGAAAGTTTACCACCAGCTTCAGCAATTAACCCCCCAGCTTGTACTAGGATGGGCGCCCAACCAGAATCCGTATAAGGGACGACAAGGATGGTATTTTTATCAATATCGTGGGCTTCTTGCAAAGTCCGTACTACTTTCACCCGGCCTTCAATTTGTCCTTGACTAGCAGGAATACCTACTAAAATGTTGTCAGAGGGATCAATTACAGGGGCAATGGGGTGAGGAGGATTATAACCGTAAACTACGGCAGGAATTTGGGGAATTTGGCTATCTTGGGAAAATTGCGATCGCCTATCTGCTACCAACTTCAATAAGTGATTTTTAAAAGCTACATCTGGATTAACTACTAAATGGCGAACTTCCTCTAACTCCAGAAAGAAAATATCTCCTAATTGAGTTAATACCCCAGACTCAAGCCAAATCTGTTCTAAAGCTAAAAATGTCCAGCGTAATTCTGCTAACAATCGGGAATAAACTTCCGTTACCCTACCTTTAAGATCAACTCGTTTTTGGACTAAATTCGCCTGTTCGGGACGAGAATCAGCTACATTTTGTAATTGGGGCGCTTGCAACAACTGGATAAACAATTGTCTAACTATTTGGGGATTTTCTCGCCAAGTAGGAACAGAAATATCTGTACCTACTTCGCTCAAATAACCATAATCTTGAATTAATTCGTCAATTTCATATAAAATGCTCTGCCCTGCGGGAATTTTTGCCAATTTCTCAAATATTTGTTCCGCTTCACATTCGGTATTATCTAATATTTGTCTAGCATCAGCAGCTAAAAGGCGCATAGCTCTTAATGATGCTACCTCTGGAGTCACACTATTATCTATTTGTTCTTCTTTTGCCCCCAAAACCGCTTGGCGAATAGCTGCACTCAAAGGGGCTAAAATACTGTAATAAGTACCCCGGTGCAGTAAGTCGAGAATTAAATCTATTCTGGCTAATAATTGATCTAGTGATAAATCGGCAATGACGACATTTGATAATTGGGTTAATCCGGGAATGAAAAGTTGGCGATAATCTGATTTAAAGTCTCTGTCTAAATCAATTTCCCGCTTGAGTAACTTTGTCAGTCCTGGTAAATTAGCCAAAGTGGAATCTAGAGCAGGTTTACTCATACTTGCACCTCTAGTCAGAAATTCCAAACTTTCTGGAGGTAATCCCATTTCTAAAAAGATTTCTCCTAACAAAGAAGCATTAAAATAGGCTCTAGAGTAATGCAGTGTTGCTGTTGTGGTAAAGTCTAAGCGTTTAGCTCGTTCACCCAAAACTATAGTAAAAATTTCTCCCCACACACCACAGGTTAAAGGAGAATTAATAGACCAGGTTAAGGGGTGAATGACTCCCGGTATTACCTCAGCGGCGATTTTCCTAGTCCATAAGGGTAAAAGCGTAGTAATCGGTCTTGCTTGCAACACCCACAGATTTTGACCATCATAACTCCATTCAATATCTTGAGGAATACCCAAATAACGTCTTTCTAACCGTCGAGCCAAGTATGCAACTTGCTTAATTAATGCTTCAGGAACTTTGCCATTCCCTTCAAATTGCAAACAAGTTAATTTTTCATTATCAGCAACCACGACTCGATATTGTTCTGGTGTTACCTTCCCAGATACGATTTGAGTAGGACTACCGGATACAGCTTCTATAATTACAGCCTCACCTTGTTGAGAAATAGGATCTCGGCTAAAAGCTACACCAGAAAATACGCTTTGGACTTGTTGCTGAATGAGTACCCCCATTGCCGCATCTTCTGAACTGCTGCGACGGCGATATTCGACGGCACTGGGATGATGATATGAGGCTTGAACTTGAGCGATCGCTTGCCGTAGTTCTGCCTTATTGGTAACATTTAAAATTGTTTCATACTGTCCTGCCGCTGAAGCTTGTTGTGAGTCTTCCCCAATTGCGGAAGAACGGACTGCTAAGGGTGAAAGTGGCGACGGTTGGAGAAACTGAATTAAATAATTGGGATCATCATCAGGAGATAATACCCAACCTTTAGGAACTGCATAACCCCAGCGTTTAATTTGGGATAATGTCGCAGATTTAGCTCCCACTACTTCCCCATCTAAATCATCATCTAAGGTGATAATTCTATCCTCATTCCCAAGATATTCCATCATTGGTTGGGATTCTGGATTTGCGTCTTCGACTGGGAGGTTAAGATCATCAGGAATTTGATTATAAATCCAGTAAATTAACGCCGATAAAGCCAAAGCAGCGATAATTCTGGGTACATCCTGGGAATGAATAATTCCCACAAACAGGGGAAATATAACTAATACCCCTAACTTAATTGTTTCCTTGGAACGAGTGATCAAAAAGCCAATAGCTGCAAGTAAACTTACAAAAGCAGTTACTAAAGGATCATGTGCCAACAACCCCCAGGATACATTAGTTGTTCCTGCTCCTTTAGTCGTAACGTATCTACCGATTACTAGAGCTATTAAAGCTATGATTTCCCACACTGGTTCTGAAGGAAAACACGCATGAGCGATTGTTACAACTGTAATACCTTTGAGAGCTTCAGAGACGACGCAGATACTCCCTGCTAATTTACCACCGTGATAAAAAGAGGCGGCAACGCTAATATTTCCTGTCCCCTCATTGGCTAATTGCTTGCCACTCAAGGCATAAGTGATCCACGCAATTAGCGGTATTGCCCCTAAAAGTGGAGAAACAATTAAAATAATTAAAATACCCAACAAGTTAATCATTATTCTCTAATTTAAAATTTAAATTTTGATGACATCCTCTAAGTTTATTACTCACAACAATAAATTGCCGAATAAGCATAAAACCCTTATAAATCAATAGTTCTGTAATTCTATCGCTGTTTAATAGTATAAAACACTAGAAAACAATGGAAGTCTTGTTTGCTAGTGTCAAGAATATTATTCTAAGGATCTAGCCTAAAGCATAAGCGGCAGTAAGCGCCCAAAGAATCAGGCCAGCAATTGATCCTAAAAGTACCACAGTGGATATTGTGATTAGCTTAGGTGAATCTGCACCCTCAAATTTCATAATTCCGCGATTTAAATCGGACATTGTTTTCTAAGCCTCCTTAATTACAGGGCTAATCTGTCCGTTTTGATTTTAGTCTTTCTGTCGCCAGATGATGTTAAATTCTCATTACGATTTTTTTCAGCTTAGTTACAACAGGATAAGAGGGGATTTATTTTTGAATTATTTGTGCTGAAGTTAAATAATCTAGTGTAATTTAATACTGTAGCATATCTAAGTAATAAAAGTAATAATATTTACCTGGATGATGCGATCGCAATTATCCAGATCATAAACCACTTTTAGCAACTGTGGAAGGATAACAACGCTATGTTGTCAAACAAGAACTCAATTAAAATATGCTAACTTAACTAACTTCTAAACTATTAAATTGGTTGAATTTAGCTTCTACTGTTTCTGAAGAGATGAGAATGGAAACTCCCCAAATAAAGTCAATATATAGATACTTTTCCCAGTCACATTCTTCTATCTCGTCTGTACTAAAAAGATTTTCTAATTGGATAATCGTTTCCGGTAATTGCCCAACTATCTCATTAACAAATTGCATTTTGTTGAAACAGACATTATCTTCGTGAACCGGAGAATCTTGAATTCTTAAAAATTCTACTTGTCTAAATATTATTTTCAAATCAGTCATTAGCAAATTAGTAGCTTCTGCCATTTCCCAACTAACAAAACCTTGAAAGATTAATTCAAAAACTTTATTTTGAGTATGATAATTATAGCCCATTAGTTTAAATTCATTGTGGAGATCAAAACTTTGATTTGCCACTTTGATGTTTATTTCTTCCTCTATAGAGAAATTGAGAAATTTCATAAATTAAAATTTGATTTATGTACTTTTTACCTAATCTATCCAGCATTACCCACTTAAATAAACCAGAAGATACCCCCTCACAACCCTTTTTATATCCCTTTCATAGCCCCCTCCTCGCTTGCGGGTTGGGGGTTAGGGGGTGGG
>JANMGZ010000683.1:0-3959 GCA_031374905.1 Dolichospermum sp. OTE_70_metabat_362_sub | reverse complement strand
AGCATAAAGTTATGGCAAGAGCAATTGAACGGATAGAAAAAGAGATTACTGAATTAAAAGTAGCGATTAGCGCGATCGCTCAAGAACTCAATTTAGCTTATGCTAGATATATAAATACCCTGGGACCAGCTTTACAAAAACAATTTATTTTGGCTAGTTATTAATTGTGTACCCAAGGATATCCTGATGAATTTCTGAACTTATCACTAAATCAGCGGCAAAAATTACAACAAGGTATTCGTCAATTAAGTCAAAAAGCCGGTAAAGAATTAATTAGTTATATTCAACCTCCAGAAGTTACCCAAATAGAAGCAATTATAGAAATTGAGGAAGAAGAGGAAACTGAAAAAGAAAATGAGGAAAATGAAGAACAAGAACAAGAACAACCTAAAGCCTTAGATCCTTCTAACCCCATAGAACTAATTGAATGGCAACAAGATTTAGAAGAAGCGATTCAAGAAACTTTAAAAAAAGTCTCCCAAGCAGCTAATATTTTAATCCAAAAAACCGGGGTTTTACCGAAAAAACTCCCAGAACCCATTTTAGTTGCCGCCACCGCTGCTGCTGCTTCCTCAGAGGGTTCTAGTAATATGATACCTAGCCCTCCCAATCTATTAAACTTAGTCATAGAAATTAGTGATGAAGAAGATTCCGAAGATTCTAGTCTCACTCAGATTATGGCTATTCACTTACGATTAGGAGAAATAGAATTTGCTGACGCGATACTATTATCAGAGCGCAAGGGAATTCGTAATATTTTAATGCAACTAAATAAACTAGGACGAGAATATCAAAAAAGGCAACGAGAACTGAAAATCGCTGAAGCTGAAGCTGCTTGGCGTGCTAGTTGGTTTGAAGATTAATACCTTCTTGGGGAATTAAAAATGCAAAATTAAAAATTAAAAACTATATAGTTTATAGAAAAAGTTTATCTCTCAAAACTGCATATTCCTTTAACAACTAACAAATGACTAATGAAATACCCGATTGGATAAGATTACATAAAGCCTTAGCATTTGAGGCAGAAAAAGGCTTTATAGATTTAGTAGGTAAGCAATACCGATTTAGTGAATTTCTTTGTTTAACTTTTGGTAATTTCCCAATTGCTTTACCGCCAAAAGAAAGGCTTCGTTGGCATCAATTCGGAATGCAATTTGCCAATTATCCAAATTTGGCATTACCAGAAAGACAACATTTGGTAGCAGAAATCAGAAGATATCTAAATCAACTTCAACAAGAATTAGAAATAGAATCACCCCAAATAAATTACGAATCTAAAAATCAACATCCCACCACGCCAATTGTTGCCGAAATTAGTAAAAGACTTGCACCAGCAATTGATCAAAAACTGAGAGATTTACCAGAAATTGGCATCAAAAAATCTGATAGTTTAGCGCGGTTGGATTTATATACCATCCGTGATTTACTGTTTTACTATCCTCGTGATCATATTGATTATGCCCGTCAGGTGAATATTAGTGAGTTGGAAGGAGGGGAAACAGTAACTATCATAGCAACTGTCAAAAGGTTTAATTTTTTCACCAGTCCCAAAAATAAGAAGTTATCAATTTTAGAATTAATCCTCAAAGATAATACTGGAAAAATTAAAGTTAGCCGTTTTTATGCAGGAGCGCGTTTTAGTAGTCGTGGCTGGCAAGAAAGTTTAAAACGCCAGTATCCTGTAGGTAGTATGTTAGCGGCTTGTGGGTTAGTAAAAGGTGGTAAATATGGGTTAACTTTAGATAACCCAGAATTGGAAGTTTTGGCGAATCCAGGAGATACCATTGATTCTCTAACTATTGGGCGAGTTGTGCCGATTTATGCCCTGACTGAGGGAGTAATGGCTAATACAGTCAGACAGGCAATGATGACGGCTTTAACAGCAGCAGTGAATTTAAAAGATCCTTTACCTAAAGGTTTGCGAGAAAAATATGCTTTGATGGAATTGAAAGAGGCGATTCCTAATATTCATTTTCCTAAAGATAGTGACTCTTTAAAAATTGCCCGTCGTCGGTTAGTATTTGATGAATTTTTCTACCTGCAACTGGGATTATTGCAAAGGCAAAAAAAAGCGCGAGAAATCCAAACTAGCGCCATACTTGCACCCACAGGCAAATTATTAGAAGAATTTAACGAAATTCTCCCGTTTCAATTTACTGGCGCACAACAACGAGTTATTAATGAAATTCTCACTGACTTACAAAAACCTGTAGCCATGAATCGCTTAGTCCAGGGTGATGTTGGTTCAGGGAAAACTGTTGTTGCTGTGGTTGCTATTTTAGCCGCCATTCAATCAGGTTATCAAGCGGCATTAATGGCTCCCACTGAAGTATTAGCAGAACAGCATTATCGTAAGTTAGTTAGTTGGTTTAATCTTCTACATTTGCCTGTTGAATTATTAACAGGTTCGACAAAAATAGCGAAAAGGCGAGAAATTCATTCTCAGTTAGAAACAGGTGAATTACCTTTATTAGTTGGGACTCATGCTTTAATTCAAGATAAAGTTAATTTTCAACGTTTGGGTTTAGTAGTCATAGATGAACAGCATCGGTTTGGTGTACAACAACGGGCAAAGTTACAGCAAAAAGGCGAACAACCTCATGTTTTAACGATGACAGCTACACCTATTCCTCGAACTTTGGCATTAACGGTACATGGGGATTTAGATGTTAGCCAAATTGATGAATTACCACCGGGAAGACAACAAATTAAAACCACGATGTTAAGTGGTCAACAACGTCCCCAAGCTTATGATTTAATCCGTCGAGAAGTTGCCCAAGGTAGACAAATTTATGTAGTTTTACCTTTGGTAGAAGAAGCGGAAAAATTAGATTTGCGTTCGGCTGTAGATGAACATCAAAAGTTACAAGAAAGTGTTTTTCCTGATTTTCAAGTTGGGTTATTGCATGGACGCATGACTTCAGCCGAAAAAGAAGCAGCAATTCACAAATTCCGTGATAATGAAACCCAAATTATCGTTTCTACCACTGTGATTGAGGTGGGTGTAGATGTGCCTAATGCCACTGTTATGCTGATTGAACACGCGGAAAGATTCGGTTTATCACAATTGCACCAATTGCGGGGTCGTGTAGGTCGGGGTGCAGCACAATCTTATTGTTTATTGATGAGTAGTACCAGAAATCCTGATGCTCAACAACGGTTGAAGGTGTTGGAACAGTCCCAAGATGGTTTTTTTATCTCAGAAATGGATATGCGGTTTCGTGGACCTGGGGAAGTGCTGGGAACTCGCCAATCAGGTGTAGCAGATTTTACTTTAGCTAGTTTAGTGGAAGATGAGGATATTTTGTTGTTAGCGCGACAAGCAGCAGAAAAGGTGATTGATATGGATGCAAGTTTAGCGCGTTGGCCGTTAATGCAGGATGAGTTGAAGTATAGATATGAGCGGTTAATGGGTGGCGCAATTTTGACGTAAAATAACTGAGTAATATCTTGGTTAACGGGAATGGCGATAACTTTTACAGATAGGGAAATGCAAAGAGCATGGCGTGAAAATTCTTCTGCCTATCATAATCATAATAGAGTCCGAACTAATCAGGGTTAGCGCATCTCAAATCCTATTGACAAGGGGATTTTTTTGATATGTGGTAGGATGTTCAAGTGGCACAACTCAAGGTAAGTTAATATATAACCCATCTAGCTGCTGTATCTAAGTAATGTCAACAGGATTTAAGAAGAAGTGCAAAACCAGGACATCTGTTACACCCAGTGTAGACAGCAAAGAGATTACCAGTAAGTTTCTGCAACACTTTACAGGAATAAAAGACCCTAGAGCAGAAAGGACTCGATGGCATTTACTCTATGATCGAGAATCAAAACTAAAAGCCTTACATACAGTCAGCGCATGGGCTTGTGAGAATAGGTTGATTCTAGGACAAACAAAGGTCAATTGTAAATCAAATGAAATCACGGCAATTCCAGCACTGTTAGAGACTCTGGAC
>JANMGZ010000651.1:0-15356 GCA_031374905.1 Dolichospermum sp. OTE_70_metabat_362_sub | reverse complement strand
GTAGCCCAACTGGCTTCGCGGTTGAGTGTGACATTTAAGCCATATTTGCGAAAAAATCCTTTTTTCCAAGCGATCGCAAATGGCGCACAATCATTAACAGGAACATAACCAACAGTAATATCCGATTTTTCTAAATCTTGGGATTTGACTACAGGTGTCACTGCTAAAGCTTCGTCTGTTAGTCCTTTAGCAGACCTATCTCCAGAAACAGCACAGGATGATAAAAATAAACCTGCTGTAGTCGCACCTATGCCTGTGATAAAATCCCTGCGAGTTAAATTATTTTCAGTCATGGCTTTTTATCATTTGGGATTTTATGAGAGTTGTGAGATAACTATTCCAATCTTCTATCTATCATCTAAAAGCTGAAGTACAAATTCATCTGCGTTTATCCGCGTTCATCATCTTCTATCTGCGGTTAAATCTTCTAGATAAATTTGATTACTTTAAACTTGGTGGACGGTGAGTCACTAATTCTTGAAGTTTCCCCACACCGTAATCTAAAATCAATCCAGTTAAGCCAATTACAAACACAGCTAAAAATACAGAACTCAGATTTAAACGACTCCATTCATCCCAAACAAAAAAGCCGATTCCTATACCACCAGTGAGCATTTCTACAGCCACAATTACCAGCCAAGCTATCCCTAAACTAATTCGCAACCCTGTAAAAATATAAGGCAAACTTGCAGGTAAAATAATTTTGGTAATTTGTCGCCAACGAGGCATTTCTAAAACTTGTGATACCTCTAAATAATCTTTGGGGACACTAGAAACTCCTAAAGCTGTATTAATAATAGTTGGCCAAAGGGAAGTAATGAAAATCACAAAAATAGCCGAAGGATCTGCTAAATTGAACAAAGATAAAGAAATAGGCAACCAAGCCAATGGCGATACAGGTTTGAAAATCTGAATAATCGGATTAAAAGCTAGCATTGCCGGTCGAGACATTCCGATCAAAAATCCTAAAGGAATTGCGACTAATGCACCTAAACCAAATCCTAATATCACCCGCCGTAAACTTGCTAATAATAACCAACCAATGCCTAAATCACCGGGACCTCGTTCATAGAAGGGATGTAAAATATAATCCCAATTAGCAATTAAAGCTTCTGGGGGTGTGGGCATTAATTCATGATTAGCCAGTGCGACCACCCACCACAATAAAATAATTCCTAAACAGCCCAATGCGGGAAATAAGAAAGTATCTCGAAAAATTACAGGTTTGGTTTTTTTCCAAACAGCTTTTCCAGAAACTGCAAAAATGGCAGCTAGATTTAGTTGCAATATCATTTATTTTACCTCAGCAGAGTTAAGCTTGGGTACGAAAACGTCAACTAGTACACAACGAGGTATATAAATTAACTATTAAAAACGTGCAAAAAGCTTGTGTAATTTACTTTTTTAATTTTTAATTATTAATTTTTAATTCCGCCCTGCGATACTAGTACCAACCTTGGACACTGATGAGATCAGAAGATAATAAAAATTCTGTCTCTTCAGTCTCCTCTCAATGCCTACGAAGTTAGCTGACGGGCTAGGGATTGAGAGATACCCTTTTTTGGGCAATTTTGATTTATTTTTGAGTTTTAAAGCTCAAATTAATAAATTAATCACGACAAAAATACGCCCCACAATTTGGTTCCTCCGTTCCAGCCTTACTGTTGTAATTTACTGGACTAGGCTGACTTACTCGAAATTAATGATAGCACAATAAAATTTATGTCTACAGACAATCCCAATATCTGCTTAATTTCAATCTTAGTAATTTCCGATATTAGTAAAAGTAAATTAGTGAAACACTTCATTAAATAGTCACACAATACAGTTGTAGGGGATATTTTTTTATTTAGTGTTTACCTAAAAATTAGACTATCCAGATATGATATCGGATAGCCTAATTCAGATTTTCCAATCAAGCAATCAAGACGCTTTAATGTTTTCTATGGCTGCATCAACTGATACTTGTAGGGCAAGAAACTTTTCTAGGCGAACAAGCTTAACGGTTTGGGTAACGCGGGCATTAGTGACGATTTGTAAAGTCCCTTCAGCGGTTTGTGCTTGCTTGGCAAGTTGTACCAGCGCACCTAAGCCAGAACTATCTACAAAGTCAATTTGTGAAAGATCCAAAATGATATTTTTTGGACCTTCCTCAATTTTACCGCCGAGTATTTTCCGAAATGTTGGCTCAGAGAAAGCGTCTAACAAGCCTGTGAGGCGGAATAGCTGACAGGTATCCCGGACTTCGCGTGTACCTCTGAGGCTCACGGTTAGATTTAGTAGTTCAGCTATGATTTCCTCCTCGTTCTTTTTACTAAAAGTAAACGTTCCAGTATAGATGATTTTTGAGCAAGTTGTCTATGTTGGTTATTGGCAAAGATTTTTACTAATTACCAAAGTCCATCATGACATTTTATATTTTTACTCAAGCTAGGCTTGCGCCTTGACGTGCTGCTTGCATTTTGAGGACAAATTGCTCAAACAAGTAATCAGCATCATGGGGTCCAGGACTGGCTTCTGGGTGATACTGCACAGAAAACACAGGTAGGGACTTATGACGGACTCCAGCTACTGTCAGATCATTAAGGTTCAAATGGCTGACCTCAACTGTGGCTGTGGGTAAGGAATCTGGGTCAAGGGCAAAACTGTGATTTTGGCTGGTAATTTCCACTCGTTGTTGTAAACCAGCAGGTTGATTTAAACCGCGATGTCCAAATTTTAGTTTAAAGGTTTCTGCACCAAGGGCATGACCTAAAATTTGGTGTCCCATACAAATGCCAAATATGGGTTTTTGGCTGTCCAGTAAGGCTCTGGTGGTGTTGATCCCTTCTGTGACTGCGGCTGGGTCTCCTGGTCCGTTGGAGAGGAAAATACCATCTGGATTGTATTTGAGAATTTCTTCTGGTTGTGTATCGGCAGGAACAACTATGACGCGACATCCATAACTGGCTAGACGGCGCAAGATATTCCGCTTGACCCCAAAGTCTAAAGCAACGACGGTGAAAGTTTCGGTAATCTTAGCCACTGCTTCGGGGTTAAATTCCCAAGGGGCAGTTGTGGCTTCGTCCCATTCGTAAACGGCTGGTGTTGTTACTTCTTTGACTAAATTTAGTCCTGTCATGTTAGGAGCAGCTTGTACCATTTCTAACAATTCTGTTTCATCGAGAATTGCTGTGGAAATGCCGCCATTCATCGCCCCAAACATCCGAATTTTCCGGGTGAGGGCGCGGGTATCTATACCGTAAATAGCTGGAATTTGGTGCTTTTGGAGGTAGTTGGGGAGGGATTGAGTAGAACGCCAGTTACTGGGTTTGTGACAGATGTTGCGAGCGATCGCTCCCTTAACATGGGGTTGATTTGATTCTTCATCTTCGGGATTAATACCAGTGTTACCTAGTTCTGGATAGGTAAAAATGACAATTTGACCGCAGTAACTAGGATCGGTTAATACTTCTTGATATCCGGTCATGCCAGTGTTAAACACGATTTCGCCAATGGCGGTTCCCGTAGCACCGAAAGACCAACCACGATAAGTAGAGCCATCTGCTAAGACAAGTAGAGCAGGTATTGCGTCAGATAGAGGCATAGGTAATTTGTAATTGGAAACAAAACAGAATTTTATATCTTCTTTTTTTTAGAAGACTGCAAGGGTATATTTTCTCATGGTTTATGAAGGTGGAGAGTCTACATCTACAATATTCATTTCTATAATTGTAAATTGCTCTTTCAATTCCTGATCGCTAGGTCTTTTAGGGTATCCTATATGGGTTTATACCCATATAGGATAGACAGACCAAGAAGCCTGATGAACAACATACATAAACCTGCCTCTACGAGAAGCGCCTTGAAGTTCAGGCATTAAAAACCGAATTTTTCTAAATTCGAAATCTGGTTTGTAAGCACCTTTAGGAAAATTCTCGCTATCTGAGTCATCAAAAAGCGGCTCTTTTGCAAGAGTCTCTCTATACTTTTGTATCAAAGTCTCAAATGAATCTCTAGCTCTTTTGTTTTTTTTGTAGTGAGTTTTAACCAGCTTAACAAGACTAAGTTCAAACTTCGGCAATGGCCTTATCGAATATATTTCGCAACCAGGCACTACTATCCTCCGGCTTTACTTCTGGAATCCGTTCGTAATTTAAACGCAATTCCTCTAAAGTATCAGATAAAACAGCCTGATAGCTGGGATCATGTTGCTCAATACAATCAAGAATTGTATCAACCAAGAAATCAATAGCATCAATACAAGCATTATAAGATTCTCTTTGAGAGCTAAGATTCAAAAAAAGCAAATAAATTTTTGATTTGAGGATATCTAAAAACCCTGTAACTCCATGCTTTGGTTCAATGAAAGAGTAGGCGAAATTTATTAAGTAATCACGTTGTTCAGAAGAAAAATTGTTCCACTCAGTCTTGATCTCTCTAGATGCTTTTTTAAAATATGAGGCAAGATCATCAAATTTTGCAGCAGAACTAACCTTATTGTCTCGAACTTGATAAATTTGATCAAAATCAATTAAAACTTCGCTAGACATGGTTAATACCTCTACTTGTATATAAATGATAGCCTTGAATACCTGTCTAGAGGATATAACTTCTCACGGATAATATCTGGTAATGCCAGACAGAATATTCATATATTCATCGAAAACTCAAAACTTTCCTGTAATTACTATACAATCCTTTACAAAAAAATCATGTATATGTATATAAAATTACCAGAAATTTCTAATCAAAACTTTAATTTTGAAATGATTCAATAGTCAAGCATTTTTAATTGGGTGGGAGGAGTAAACTGGGGAAGAGCAGCCAGGGCGGTTAAAACATTCACTATGCTTCAGTCTTTTTTGTCCCGAACAGCCCTCATTTTTTGTTCCGTTAGTTTAGCGGTTTTGACTGTTGCTTGTGATCAAGATCAGCAGACAATGACAACTGGTGAATCTAAACAATCTTTGCCAAATGGAAGTTTGGCAGCCATACGTTCTCCTGGTCAACGTCAACAACCGTTAGCTAGTCCGAAATCAACGCCATTTGCATCTTCTCCCACCCAATTAAGTCCTTTGGAGATGGCACTAGATAAAGCTGCTGGCGCTAAAAGTATCAGCCAATCGGCTATATCTGTGGATGATTGGAATTTGGTGGTGAGTCAGTTGCAAGATGCTATCGCTCTGATGAAACAAGTCCGGCGTAATAGTGGCAATTTTTCGTTTGCTCAACGCCAAATCGGTGAATATCGCCGTCAAATTGCCTTAGTTCGCCAAAAAGCTTACCCCAGAAATTTAGCATCTTCCTTAACGCAGTCGCAACCGGTGATAATTGATGTTCCCAAACCACAAAATGATGAGATAGTTCCCTCCCGTTCCTCTGTCAAAACCCTAAAACCATCGTTATCTAGGTCTACTCTGCCTCCATCAACTATCTTCCCCCGTAATAATGAGGTATTTATTGCCCCAATTAAGCGACGAATCGGTGGTACACCAATTATTGAAGTTACTTTCAATGGTACACAGCGATTTGAAATGATTGTGGATACAGGGGCGAGTGGGACTGTGATTACCGAGAAGATAGCAGCGGCTTTGGGAGTAGTAACTGTCGGCAAAGCTAAGGCTAATACTGCCAGTGCTAAGGCTGTAGAATTTCCTGTTGGCTATCTTGATTCTATGGAAGTGGGGGGAATGACGATCAATAAAGTCCCAGTAGCGATCGCTGGGAGAGAATTAGAAACAGGACTTTTAGGACATGATTTTTTTGGTAACTACGACGTAACTATCAAACGTAACGTTGTAGAGTTTCGTCCCCAAGCCTACTCAGAAGCTAATCCCGCAAAAATTCAATTAAATGTGCCAACTTTGTCCAAGGACTACCGCTTTGTAAAATTTCTTTAGCTAGACTTACGCCTTGACCATGATTTAACCAGGGAACTGCACCTGCTACTTGTAATGCGAGGGAAGCATTCAGCGCCACTATATCCTGTTGTGCTTGTGTTCCCTTCCCTTGTAAAACTTCTTTGAGAATTACGGCATTTTCTTGGGCATTGCCACCTTTAACAGCGGCAATAGGGGCAGGTGTGACACCAGCTGCTTGAGGATCAATAGTAGTTAAGTAGACATCACCATCATTTAAGATTGCTAAATCGGTAATATCTCCTAAACCAGCTTCATCTAATTTTTCTCTTCCATGCAGAACCATTGCTGTTTGTGTCCCCAAGAGATTTAATGCTTCTGCAACAGTTTCTATTAATTTAGGATCAAAGACACCAATTACCTGACCAGTGGGATTCAGGGGATTTACCAAAGGTCCAAGTAAATTAAACACAGTCCGCACCTTGAGATTTCGCCGTAAAGGGGCAACTGCTTTCAGGGCTGGATGCCAACCAGGGGCAAATAAAAATGTAATTCCCACTTCTTGAACTGCTGCTTGAACTTTTTCACTAGCAGCAGTCAAATTAACTCCCAATGCTTCTAAAACATCTGCGCTTCCCGTGAGACTTGAGGCAGAACGACTACCATGTTTAGCTACAGGTACACCAGCAGCCGCTACCACAAAGGCCACAGCGGTGGAAATATTAAAGGTTGATGCCCCATCCCCACCTGTGCCACAAGTATCAATTAACGGTAGAGGCAGGGTATCCCCGTCCTGATTTATAGGTACACAAGACAGAGATTTTAAGACTTCTGCCATTCCTGCTAATTCTTCAGCACAAATACCTTTAAAGTTCAAAGCCATTAAAATCGCGCCCGATAATTCTGGAGGAATTGTTTCATTTATCCATCCTTGCATCAATTCTCCGGCTTGAGTCCGGGATAATGATTGACGTTCTAATAATTGTTTGAGTAAGTTAGACCAAATAGTAAAGTCCATTGTTTTGGTTTTTTATGATGTTAAATGTGATTTTACCCAAAAATGGCTTTTTATTTTGTGCAGAGATATGAAATGTTTAGATCCCCGACTTCTTGAAGAAGTCGGGGATCTGGGTTTTTAGGTTAATTTCATATTTGCCTATTTAAAGTTTTCTCTGATTTCTAGATAATCGTTAGTTCTTTGTTATTTTGCTTCACTCTTCTAAACGTAGGAGTTTGCGGTAAAAAGATTTAGAAAAATCAGTAATGCTATTGCGTTTATAGTTTTCCATTAGTTCAATTAAAAAACTAATAAACTCAAAACTTGGCATCATTACTTCATAAGTTAGGTCAGAATTAGAATTAGTATCAAACTTGATTCGGCAAATGGTTAAGTCAGAAGGTAAGGTGGCATCATTCCAGGTAGCAACAAATGAAATATTTTCACCACCTTCAATTTTTCTGTATCCCTCCAATTCACATATTTTATAAAGACTAATGGCATAGGGTAATAAATTTCGCTTACTACCCTGAATATAAGGTAAATACACGGTAGATTGTTGTTGACTTGCAGGCTGAAGTTTACCAAAAGATGTATGATCAGACATTGTTCCAGATTCCTTAAATTGTCTTTTTCTTTAGAGAATGTTTTCATATTATTCGGCGAATATAGTCAAGCCATAGGCATTTGTTTAAATCGCCGAATTTAGTATCAATTTAAATTAGGGCTGCTGTGGCTTTAAGGGCAAAAATTTTCTCAATTATGTCTTCAACTACCTTATCCGGTGTTGAAGCACCAGAAGTAACTCCAACTTTAATTTCCCCGGCTGGTAGCCAGTTTTCTGTAATTACTAATTCTCCTGATAATTGCCGATGTTCGATATTATTAAATGATTGAATCCGTTGCACACAATCAATATGATAGGAAGGAATCCCCCGATCAAAAGCAATTTGTTGTAATTGGGTAGTATTTGATGAATTAAATCCACCAATTACTATCATTAAATCTAGATTTTCTTCCACTAATTCCAACATCGCATCTTGACGTTCTTGAGTAGCATCACAGATGGTATTAAAATTTTGAAAATGCTGATTTAACTCTGTTGGTCCATATTTTTGCATCATTGTATGCTCAAGCATTTTCCCGATTTGTTCAGTTTCCCCTTTGAGCATAGTTGTTTGGTTCGCAATACCTACCCGTTCTAAATCTTGATCAGGATCAAATCCCGCAGAACAAGCTTTTGCAAACTTAGCTAAAAATTCCTCCCGATTGCCACCATTGAGAATATAGTTAATCACATATTCTGCCTCTTTCAAATTCAAAACAATCAAATATTTTCCAGCAAAGGAACTAGTAGCAACGGTTTCTTCGTGCTTGTATTTTCCGTGAATAATTGATGTATAATCGCCTTTTTTGTGCTTTTCTACAGTGTTCCAAACCTTAGATACCCAAGGACAGGTAGTATCAACAATCTGGCAACCTTTATCATTCAAGATTTGCATTTCTTGAATACTTGCGCCAAAGGCTGGTAAAATTACGACATCGCCGCTACCAACCACAGAAAAGTCTTTTATTTTGTCAATTACGGGAATAAATTCTACCTGCATTTCCTGCATTCGCTTATTCACAGATGGGTTGTGAATAATTTCGTTAGTGATCCAAATATGTTCTGTGGGGAAATGCTGACGGGTTTCATAGGCCATGGCTACAGCCCGTTCCACACCCCAGCAAAAGCCAAATGCCTGTGCTAGTTGAATAGTGACATGACCACGTTTGAGAGTGTAGTTGCGATAGCTATGCTCGCCGGAGGCATCGCGGATTTCCTGAATTAAGTTACTCTGAAACTCAGACTGTAGCTGAGTGGCAACTTCCGCTTGATGACCAAAGCCTTTACGATTGTAATTGACTGAATGTTGAAGGCTGCGTTTAAAAGCTTTTGTATCCATTTGAAATTGACCAGTAATAATCACTATTTTTGATTTTCTCGTGCTTGGAGACGATTTAGACGGAGAATTTTGATTTATATCCTAATTTCTTGACTTTACTTTTTCAAGTTGAGTGAAACGGGTGTTACTTATTTGTTAGTATACATCTGTAAAGCAGTCCGCCAAACCAGATAACCTGGTGGACTCAGATGTAAACCGTCGGTAGTAAAATCTGAACGAAGATTACCTTGTTTATCGGTGAATAGAGGATGTAAGTCGAGATATTTTGCCCCTTTTTGAGTAGCGATATTATGTAATTCCTGGTTCAAGTTCTGAATGCGAGAATTGGGAATTGCTAAGAGTTTTTCTTTTCCTTCCCAAGTTGCCCCCTCCCCACCATGAGGCAGAATTGACTGAACAACAATTTCCGCATCAGGGTGTTTTCTTTGCAAATAAATGATAATTTGCCGATAATTAGCTAATACCTCTTGATCCTCTAAGCCGCGAATTAGATCATTAATTCCCACCATAACGAAAATCATATCTGGTTGGGTGCGGTCAAATAAATCTAATCTTTGTAATAGTCCATTGCTAACTTCTCCAGAAATGCCCTGATTTAGCCAGTTTTTATCTTCCGGTAATAACTCTGGTGGAAACCATAAACTCAGAGAATCCCCCGCGAGGATGATTAATCGCGGCAGATTTTTCTGAGCAGTTATTTTAGCTTCTTGTTTAAGGATATCTAACCATTGAGGATAACTGAGTTTATGACGGGGCCCTAACTCTGGTGGTATGTATTGATTTTTCCAGTTGAGGTTAACTGGTTCTAGGGGATTTGGAATAGCTGTGGTTGCCAACACAGGGGTTAGCTTGTGCTGTCGCCAAATCAACAAAATGACCGCTAACATCAGAATAAAGTTAGTTAACAGTGCGAATAATCCCCAAACGGGAAAGGTTTTTACACGATTAGACACGACTAAGAAAAATGACCGATATTAAACTTGATTGTAAATCTGCTAGTGAGTAATTGGGGATTGGGAACTGGGAAGAAAAATATTCTCCCCGGCTTCACAGTTTTTTACTTATTAGAAATACGATCCGCAAATTCGGAGTTATAACCTTCTTCTCCGTGTTCGTTAATATCCAAGCCTTGATCTTCAGTTTGATCTGGGACTCGTAAACCAACTGTAGCAGCAATGATTTTGAGAATGATCCAAGTTCCCACACCAGCAATTATATAGGCGATGGCGATCGCTCCTAGTTCCACAAATAATTCACCTAAGTTACCGCGCAGTACCCCGTCTTTACCGCCGCTATTAACTTCAACCGTGGCAAAAATAGCTGTTAAAATTGCGCCTACAGTCCCACCCACGCCATGTACGGGATAGGTATCTAAGGCATCATCAATCTGTAACTTGTGCTTGAAACTGACAGCATAGAAGCAGACAAAGGAGGTAATGAAACCGATTAAAATTGCGGCTATAGGGGTGACAAATCCAGCAGCCGGGGTGATACCAACTAAACCAGCTACTGCACCTGTGGCTGCGCCTACAGCGGTGGGTTTTCCCCTTAATGTGGCTTCTAAAATCAACCACATTAACGCACCAGCGGCGGCTGAGGTATTAGTGGCAACAAATGCAACTGTAGCTACTGTTCCTGCGGATAAGGCACTACCAGCGTTAAAGCCAAACCAGCCAAACCAAAGTAAGCCAGCACCTAACAAAATAAAGGGGACGTTGTGGGGAGGGCTAAGACGATCTGGATAGTTTTTTCTGGGACCGAGGACAATTGCTGCTACTAGTGCCGAAACACCAGAACTAATATGTACTACTGTGCCACCAGCAAAGTCTAGAGCGCCTATCCCGCCATATAAACCCAAGAATCCTCCTTTTGCCCAAACCATGTGTGCCAGGGGTGTGTAGATGAAAGTTGACCACAGTAGCACAAATAGGCAATAGGCACGGAAACTCATCCGTTCAGCGATCGCTCCGGAAATTAAGGCGGGGGTGATAATTGCAAACATGGCTTGATAAATCATGAATGCTTGGTGGGGAATTGTCCCCGCATAGGAAACAACTTCCTCTGGGGCTGAACCTTGCAAATAACCTGTTGTTTCTAAGCCGACACCGTTTAAACCTAACCACTGTAAGCCACCGATGAAGGGTAAACCAGGGGCAAAGGAAAGGCTATAACCCCAGAGAACCCAGGTAACTCCCACAATGGCCATTAACACAAAGCTCATCATCAATGTGTTGAGGATATTGTGCGATCGCACAAATCCACCATAGAAGAATGCTAATCCTGGTGTCATTAGCAATACTAAGGCTGATGAGATCAGCATAAAGGCTGTATCTCCCGTATCAGGGGGGGGTACAGCCGCCGCAGCTTCTGCAAAGGCATTTCCTGTTAACAAGCCTATCAGGAGAAATAGGGTTAAACATCCAATGATGACCGCTTTTTTGAACACTTGTTTTCTTTCCTCTGCGTTTACAATATAGGTCTTCATTAAATACAATTCGTAGTATTTGTTACTTTTTTCTGTCTTTAAAGTTACTCAACTTTTAATTTTCCAGTCACCTTAACAAAAATATTATCTTTTATGTAACTTAATATTTATATTCGTATTTGTTTAGTTATGAAATATTTGCATATTCTCATGTTCAATACAAAAGGGAGTCTAGGTAAAAGGATAAGATAATAATTTTTTAACAGCCGAAAATGGGTTACTTAAAAGCTATAATGATCCAACAATGCGTTGGGTTGCGCTGTCGCTCAACCCAACTTACAAAAAATGATGAAGGTATTGTTACAACCCAGAAAATGGCGCAAAACCTCATGTGTTTAGCCATGTACAACAATGCCCCCAGTTATCGAACTGGGGCATTGTTGTAAATTAAATTAACTTATCCGGTGTTATTGGTAAATTCCGAATCCTTTTACCTGTAGCATGATAAACAGCATTAGCGATCGCAGCCGAAACACCTGTAATCCCAATTTCACCCACACCCCGCACCCCAGCCGGGTTAAAGTTTAAATCAGGTTCACCCACAAAACTCACATCAATGCGGGGAATATCTGCATGAGTTGGGTAATGGTAAGTAGCCAAATCATAAACCACCGGATAACCAATATGCGGATCAAAACTGCACTCTTCCATCAAAGCCTGACCAATACCCATAATTACAGCCCCCCGCACTTGAGAAGCTGCGGTTTTAGCATTCATCACCTTGCCAATATTCATCACAGACACCCACCGCGTCACCTGTAAGCGGCTGATTTCTTCATCCAGGCTGATTTCGCAAAAATGTGCGCCCCATGACTGGAAAGCCCATTTCTTACCTTCCTCACCCGGTGCAGAAGAACCCGTCGCTTCAAAAGCCGCCCGTTGAGACTGACGCAGACTTGCAAACGCCTCTTGAGCAGTTTTAGCTTGGGCTGTTTTCAGAACTTCCTCACAGGCTGCCATCACTGCGGGAATCAGGGTTGCCGTCATTTGCGAACCACCAGCCATACTACCATTAGGGAATAAAGAATCACCCAGTTCCACCCGCACCTTTTCCACAGGTAGCCCTAATCCCGCTGCTGCCGTACTGGCAACAATGGTATAAGCACCCGTACCCATATCATTACCACTGGTGAGAACATGAGCCGTACCATCTGCTAATAACCTAACTTTCACGGAAGCTGCGCCTCGTAAACCGGGAAAAGTGGCAGCAGCCATACCCCAACCGATGAGTTTACCATTATGGGTTAGGGAACGGGGTTTTTTAGTTCTATTTTCCCAACCAAACTGTTTTGCCCCTACCTGCAAACATTCCGCAAAATGTTTAGCTGAGAAAGGTAAACCCCGGCTTTGATGTTCCTTGGTTTCGTTCTTTAACCGTAATTCTACGGGATCTATGCCCAATTCCCAGGCTAATTCATCCATTGCGGACTCTAAAGCATACAAACCGGGATTTTCCCCAGGCGCTCGCATAAAGGTAGGTGTACCAATATTCATGACTCCTATTTGTTGCAAAGTTCGCAAATTCGGAGCAGCATACATTGCCGGGGTAATACCTGTACAGGGTTCAGCAAAAACATCTACAGGGGAAGTATAAGATTTTGCTGTATGTTCAATTCCCTGCAAACTACCATCAGTTTTAGCAGCTAAACTAATAGTCTGCTCAGTTTCCGAACGGTGTCCAGCATTTGCCGTCATTTGTCTGCGGCTGAGAACCACTTTCACCGGGCGCTGAATTTTTCGTGCTGCTGCTGCACAGAGAATAGCGTGTGGCCAGGGAAAGGCTTTAGAACCAAATCCTCCACCTAAAAATGGTGTAATAATTCTTACTTGTTCCGGGGCAAGTCCAAATAATTCTGAATATGTGCGTTGACTACCTCCTACCCACTGAGTCGGTTCATAGACTGTTAGGGAGTTGGAATTTTGCCACTGGGCGATAATGGCATGAGGTTCCATGGGTGCGTGGAGTTCCGTAGCGGTTTTATAGGTAGCGGTAATTTTCGCGGCTGCACCTGCCATTGCCTCGGTCGAATTACCAGTGGCAAAACTACCCTTTGTAAATTTTAAGTCTTCCCCAAACATGGAGGGAGCATTTTTTAAGGTGACTTTTTGGGGATCTAAAATCGGTTTTTGACTAGTATATTCAACTTTAACTAAATATGCTGCTGCCTTTGCTTGTTCAAAGGTTTCTGCTACTACTAAACCGATAATTTGCCCGGCATAATGAATTTGATCATCTGCTAAAGGTAGTCGGGCTTCGTAAATTTTAGAATTGACAAAATTATTACTAGGCTTAGAAATTTTCGAGGCATTTTTATGGGTAAAAATGGCAATTACACCAGGAGATTTTTCTGCTGTTTGGGTGTTGATACTTTTTATTTTTCCACTGGCAATACTAGCAGTAACTAAATAACCATGAACTAAATTTGGGATTTGATGTTCGGCGGCATAAGTGGCTTTACCTGTTACTTTTGCCTGTCCGTCTTTACGGTTAATCCCAGTCCCAATTACTTGATTCATGCTATACCTCCTCCTTGAGCCGAAACCTTGAGAGCGCGACGAATTGCCCGTTTTGTCAGTTCAACTTTATAACCGTTATGAGCTAAAGGTTTTGCTCCTTGCAAGGCGATATTTGCCGCTTGGGTAAATGTGGAAATATCTGCGGTTTTACCAATTAAAAACTTTTCTGCCTCTACTGCTCGCCAAGGTTTATGGGCAACTCCACCCATTGCTAAACGAGCATCTTTGATTTGATCACCAACAATTTCTAAAGCAACCGCTATAGATATTAAAGCAAAAGAATAGGAAGTGCGATCGCGCAGTTTTAAATAAACTCCTGATTTCGCCAAAGCTAAAGGTGGTAAAATCACAGAAGTAATTAATTCTCCTGGGTTTAAATTACTATCTTTTTCTGGTGTGTTTTCTGGTAAACGATGGAAATCTACAAAGGGAATTTGGCGTTTCCCTTGTAGTCCTTCTACTTCTACCACCGCATCTAAAGCAGCCAATGCCACACACATATCGGAAGGATGAACTGCTACACATTGATCACTCGCACCAAGAATAGCGTGCATCCGATTTATCCCCGTAGCTGCTGGACATCCAGTTCCCGGTTCGCGTTTGTTGCAAGGGAAAGCAGTATCGTAATAATAAGGACAACGAGTTCTTTGCAGGAGATTACCACCGACTGTGGCCATGTTGCGAATTTGTTGAGATGCACCAGACAGAATTGCTCTGGTTAACATCGGGTAATCACGGCGAATATCCGTATGATCAGCTACAGCGGTATTTGTCACCAACGCCCCCAACCGCAGACTACCATTAGCCATTTTTTCGATCTTCTGCATCTGTAAGCGGGAGATGTCAATCAGTTGTGATGGCTCTTTGACAAAGGCTTTGAGAAGATCAACTAAATTTGTGCCGCCACCAATAAACATGGCGTTTTGGTCAGCAACTGCTCGGTTGACGGCATCTTTTACCGTGGTAGCGCGAATATAGGTGAAGTTATTCATAATGCTGCCATTCCCTGAGATTCACTGGTAATGATATTTGCCATTGGAGAAGGAGGTTTTTGGCCAATTGCTTGTTGGACTGCGGCAACAATTCCGTTATAAGCACTGCACCGACAGAGATTCCCACTCAATCGTTCTTTAATTTCCGTTTCTGAGAGTTGGGCTAATTGGGGAGGAACTTGTAAATCGGAGGTAACAGCACTAGCACAACCGCGTTTAACTTCCTCCAGTAGTGCCACAGAAGCGCAAATTTGCCCTGGTGTACAGTAACCACACTGAAAGCCATCGTTGTCAATAAAGGCTGTCTGCATGGGGTGGAGAGTATCACCAGTGGCTAGTCCTTCAATGGTGACAATTTTTTTACCTTCCTGCATCACTGCCAAGGAAAGACAAGAATAGACTCGTTGACCATCAATCAGCACAGTACACGCGCCGCACTGTCCATGATCACAGCCCTTCTTGGTGCCAGTGAGATGGAGAGGCTCACGCAGTGCATCAAGCAGGGTCGTGCGCGTATCGAGCTCGAGCGCGCGCGCTGTACCATTTATGCTGAAAGTGACTTTAGCACTCAAAGCGGAC